>NZ_JBHWDU010000002.1:249786-261527 GCF_042734825.1 Kitasatospora sp. NPDC059648
CACCCCCGTGGGGTTTTTGTTGGTGGTGTTTATTTTTTTTTAATAACACCAACCCCCCGCGTAGACCCCCCCGCCCCCCCACCCTCCTGTGGAGAGGAGCGCGCCATGGCCGGTCCCTACCGGCGGAACTTCGACGATCCGGAGGAGGTCCGCCCCTTCGAGGAGGGCACGGGGGAGCTTCGGCTGGTCAACCTGGACGCGGGCCCGGTGGGCCGGGCCGTGTTCGAGCCGGGCTGGCAGTGGTCCAAGCACGTGAAGCCGATCGCCAAGACGGACAGCTGCCAGGCGGCCCATGCCGGGTACGTGATCTCCGGCCGGATGAAACTCGTCATGGACGACGGCCAGGAGTGTGAGGTCGGCCCCGGTGATCTGATGATCTGCCCGCCCGGGCACGACGCCTGGACGGTCGGCGACGAGGCCTGTGTGATCGTCGACTGGCAGGGCTTCGCGGACTACGCGAAGCGGTGATAGGGCCCGGTCACAGCCGGTCCGGGGCCTTCACCTCGGTGCCGTCCGCCGCGAAACCGGACAGCGTCGCCAGCAGCCTGCCCTCGGCGTCGTACGCCCCGAGCGCCGGGCCGGCCGGCGGGTGGTGCCGGTTCGCATCGGACACCGGCATCGGGGGCAGGACGACGTAGTAGCCGATCCAGCCCTTCATCCCGGCGGTCGTGACGAGCGTGGCGACGGACGGCTTGCCGTCGTAGAAGGCGACGATCCGGGCCGGGGTCGGACCGATGTAGAAGCTGGCCACGACGGACCGCTCCCGGTCGCCGTGCATCTGGACGGCGATGTTGGGCTTGTCGTGCTCCAGGTTGTCGCTGCGCATGTCGCGGCAGCCGCTGCCGGAGCCCCAGGTGCCGCCGACCCGGTAGTCGTCGCACTTCTCGTTCGCGGTGACCCACATCTCGGCCCCGTCGACGATCTCGATCTTCGCGCCGGGAGCGACCTGCCGCACCGGTGAGAGCGGCAGCGAGGTCGCCGTCGGGGTCGGAACGGCCGTCGGGGAGGCGGCCGGTGCGGCCGGGACCAGGGCGGTCGTCCCCGCAGAGGCGGACGGGGCGGCCCCCGCCGCGGCCGTGGCGCCTCCGGCCGGTCGGCCGCCGACCGCCGTCACCGCCGTCGCCCCGCAGACCAGCGCCACCGCCAGCGCGGCCGCCGCGATCCCCGCTCTCCGCCGGGCGCGCCGCCGCCGGGCGCCGGCGATGACCGCCGCCGGCTCCGGCCCGGCCGCGTGCGGGTCCTCGTTCCTGAACAGCTCTCCGAGTCGGTCCTCGAAGCTCATACCGTCACCTCGATGTGCGTCGTGGCACCCGCCGGGCCGCCCGTGCGGTCGGCGAGTTCGGGGTGTGCGCGCAGCTTCGACATCGCCCGGTTGAGCGTGCTCTTCACGGTGCCCCGGGCGATTCCCAGTTCGGCCGCGACGGCGGCCTCGGTGAGGTCCCCGTAGTACCGCAGCACCACGACCGTCCGCTCCCGGCGGGTGAGGGTGCCCAGCGCCCGGTGCAGCAACGCCCGTTCGGCCTGCCGTTCGGCCAGGTCCTCGGCCAGCGGCCGCTCGGGGGTGCGGTCGGTGGGCAGCTCGTGGTTGCGCAGCCGGCGCCACCAGTCGCGGTGCTGGTTCACCACGATCCGGCGGACGTACGCGGTGGGGTCGTCGCCGGTGATCCGGTGCCAGTGCAGGTAGGCGCGTTCCAGCGCCGACTGCACGATGTCCTTGGCCCGCTCCGGATCACCGGTCAACAGCTCGGCCAGCCGCAGCAGTTGGCGGCCGTTCCCGGCGACGAACGTGCTGAACTCGGCGTCCTGTCGCTGTCTCTGCTCGCGTTTCACACCCGACTGACTCCTCGGGCGGACCGCGAGGTTCGGTCCGCCCGGGAGATTTTCCCAGACGTCCGGACGCGGGTCAGACGGCGCTGCCGGCCTTCCAGTCGGCCCAGCTCAGGTTCCAGCCGTTCAGGCCGTTGTCCGGGGCGACGGTCTTGTCACCGGAGTTCACGACCTCGACCACGTCGCCGATCATCGAGGACTTGTAGAACTTGTAGCCGTCCGTGCTGCTGTCCGAGGCGCCCTTGGCGTCCTGCAGGCCGACGCAGCCGTGGCTGGTGTTCTGACCGCCGAAGATCGACGGCGGGGACCAGTAGTTGCCGTGGATGAAGGTGCCGGAGGTGGTCAGGCGCTGGGCGTGCGGCACGTCCGCGATGTCGTACTCACTGCCCAGGTTGACGGTCTGCGAGTTCATCCGGGTCTGGGTGAACTGCTCGGAGATGACCATCTTGCCGCCCCAGGTGGTGTGCTCGGGGGCGCCGCCGGAGATCTTGTAGACGGCGCTGACCTGGCCGTCCGTGGTGACGGTGAGCTTCCTGGTGGCGAGGTCCGCGACACTGGTCTGGGCGCGGCCGATGGTGAAGCTCACGTCCTTGGACTGGGTGCCGTAGACGCCCTTGGCGCCCTCGACGTCCTTGAGCCGCAGCTTCAGGGTGACCTTGGTGCCCTTGGCCCAGTACTCCTGGGGGCGGAAGTCGAGGCGGGTGCTGGAGAACCAGTGGCCGACGATCTCGACGCCCGGCTCGGCTGTCACGGAGATCGCCGACTGGACGGCCTTCTTGTCGGTGATCGGCTTGCTGAAGTTGATCGAGACCGGCATCCCGACGCCGACCACCGAGCCGTCCTCGGGGGTGAAGTACCCCACGAAGGTGTTGGCCGGGGTCGCCGTGGTGAAGGTGGCGTTGGCGTCCGCCTCCAGCTTGTCCTTGTCGACGCCGCTGGCCGTGACGGAGTACTTGGTACCGCTGGCCGGGGCCGCCGCCGAGGTCCAGCTGGTGCTGTCCGGGGAGAGCTGGCCGGCCAGCTCCTTGCCGGTGGAGTCGGTGACCTTGACGGCGCTCAGGGTGCCGTTGCTGATCGTGACCTTGACCGGCTCGCTGAAGCTGGCGCCGGTGGTGCCGTCCGCGGGGGTGACGGTGATCACTGCGGCCGAGGTCTTCGGGGAGCCACCGCCCGAGCCCGGGGTGCCGTTGGCGGCGCCACCGCCGCCACCGGCGTTGCCGCCGCCGCTGTTGTCGTTGCAGGCCGCGAGCAGCAGGACCGGCGCACCGATCAGGCCCGCGAGTACTCCGCGCC
Organism: Kitasatospora sp. NPDC059648; assembly: GCF_042734825.1. Taxonomy (NCBI): domain Bacteria; kingdom Bacillati; phylum Actinomycetota; class Actinomycetes; order Kitasatosporales; family Streptomycetaceae; genus Kitasatospora; species Kitasatospora sp. NPDC059648. Next base: position 252,907 of record NZ_JBHWDU010000002.1, read on the forward strand.
GGCTCCAGCTGCCTCCGGCCACCCGCCCCTGACCGTCCCGTGCCGTCACGTCGCGTCTCCCTGCTGAATCTTCCCGGGCAATTACGGATACAGAAACGCAATCCGACTGCTCACGGTTCCATCACCGCAGGGTAAGCGATCGTATGAGATGACCCAACTTCCCACCGAACATGGACAAAACACCCGGCCCACGGGGAGCGGACCGGGTGTTCACGGGTGGTCACGGCACGGACGGCCGCTACTCGGCGGAGTCCTCCACCGTGTACTCGTCCCACTCCTCGCTCTCGGGGTCGAACTCGGTCTGCGCCGACTCCCAGGTCGCCGAGGCGAGCTCGACGCCCGGAACGTCGCCGAGCAGCGCGACGGGGTCGATGAAGTGGGCGAGCGAACCCGACGGGTCCACCTCGATGGCCTCGACGGACTGGGCCCGCTCCTCGTCGTCGAGGTACTCGTCCCCGGCGACCTGCTGCAGGGCCGCCGCCTTGAGGGCGCCCTCGTCGGTGATCTCCGCGATGAGCTCGATCTTGAGCTTGACGTAGCGCGGGGCGTCGGTCGTTTCAGTGCTGGTCATGCGTGCGAGCGTACGGGAACGCGGGCCCCCCGGCGCGCACACGGAGGCCGGGCGAACGGGAAGGGCCGGTCCTCGGAAGAGGACCGGCCCAACCGTTTTCTCCGCCTCGGCTCCCCCACCCGGGAACCGCGGAGCCGCGCCCTGCGGCGCGGTGATCGCCGCGGGAGCCGCCGCACCCTGTCCACCGGCCGGAGCCGGACAGGGGCGGGACGACGGCGCCTCCCGCGGAGGGCCCCTCCCTCCGATGCCGGTCGGGGAGGGCGGACACGGCGGCCGGGTCAGGACCGTCCGACGTGTCCGGAGCCGACCGCGCCCGCCGGGGAGCCGCTCCCGGTCGACCGCTGCCGCCTCGCTCGGCGTCTCGCCGTTGACCACCACGATGCCGGAGCGTTGTTAACCACGTGCTGCGGGCAGATGACGCCGGTGTACCACTTCGCCCGTGGACGAATCCTTCCGATCCGTCCACGGGCGGGGCGCGGTGAGGCCGCGTCAGCACGTGCCGACGCCGCGAGCGGGCGTCAGTGCGCGGCGCGGGTGGTCAGGAAGCTCAGCAGGTCCTGACGGGTGACGATGCCCTGCGGCTTGCCCTCGACCAGCACGACCGCCGCGTCGGCCTTCTCCAGCACGGTCATCAGGTTGGTGACGGTCTCGCCCGAGCCGACCACCGGCAGCGGCTTGGACATCACCTTGTCCAGGGTGTCGGTCAGCTCGATCTCCTTGGCGAAGATGCCCTCCAGCAGCAGCTTCTCCACCACCGAGCCGATCACCTCGCCGGCCATGATGTCCGGGTGGCCGGCGCCCGGGGAGACCACTGGCATCTGCGAGACGCCGTACTCGCGCAGCACCCGGACCGCCTCGGCGACCGTCTCGTTCGGGTGCATGTGGACGAACTGCGGGACGCCGCCCTGCTCCGTGGACTCCTTGCGGGCCAGCACCTCGCCGATGTGGGCCTCGTCGGTGGAGGAGGGCAGGAAGCCGTAGTCGGCCATCCAGTCGTCGTTGAAGATCTTCGACAGGTAGCCGCGGCCGCCGTCCGGCAGCAGCACCACGACGACGTCGTCCGGCCCGAGCTTGCGGGCCACCTCCAGCGCGGCCACCACGGCCATGCCGCAGGAGCCGCCGACCAGCAGGCCCTCCTCCTTGGCCAGGCGGCGGGTCATCTGGAACGAGTCCTTGTCCGAGACCGCGACGATCTCGTCCGCGACGTTGCGGTCGTAGGCGGTCGGCCAGAAGTCCTCACCGACACCCTCGACCAGGTACGGACGGCCGGTGCCGCCCGAGTAGACCGAGCCCTCCGGGTCGGCGCCGACGACCTTGACCTTGCCGCCGGAGACCTCCTTCAGGTAGTTGCCGGTGCCGGAGATGGTGCCGCCGGTGCCGACGCCCGCCACGAAGTGGGTGATCTTCCCCTCGGTCTGCTCCCACAGCTCCGGACCGGTGGAGTGGTAGTGCGAGGCCGGGTTGTCCGGGTTGGAGTACTGGTCCGGCTTCCAGGCGTTCGGGGTCTCGCGGACCAGGCGGTCGGAGACGTTGTAGTAGGAGTCCGGGTGCTCCGGGGCCACGGCGGTCGGGCAGACGACCACCTCGGCGCCGTAGGCGCGCAGGGTGTTGATCTTGTCGGTGGACACCTTGTCGGGGCAGACGAAGATGCACTTGTAGCCCTTCTGCTGGGCCACGATCGCCAGGCCGACGCCGGTGTTGCCGGAGGTCGGCTCCACGATCGTGCCGCCCGGCTTGAGGGCGCCCGAGGCCTCGGCGGCCTCGATCATGCGCATCGCGATGCGGTCCTTCACCGAGCCGCCGGGGTTGAAGTACTCGACCTTCGCCAGCACGGTCGCGCTGATGCCCTCGGTGACCTTGTTCAGCTTGACCAGCGGCGTGTTGCCGACCAGGTCGATGATCGAATTGTGGTACCGCACGGGGGTCCTCCCGGTCTATGGGGCATGCAAGTGCATTCGGTACTGCAAAGCCTAGGGCGTGGGCGGCGTCACGGGGCTCCCCTCCGGTGCCCCGCCCCCAATGGCCCACCCCCGCCCGTGCCGCCGGTACGCCCACCCCCGGTGCGGGTAAGAGCGCTGTGCAAGGCGTCGCCGTGGGCCCCGAGGGGGCGCGACGAGGAAGCGAAGGGGGCACCGGATGCCAGGCGCACAGGAGTCACGGGCCCGGGTGGCCCGCCGGATCGCGACCGCGGCGGCCTACGGCGGCGGCGGCCTCGGCCTGCTCGGCGTGGGCCTGGTGGGCCTGCTGCTGACCGAGAGCAAGCTCGCCATCCAGGCCATCGGCGTGCTGGAAACCGCCCCGCCCAAGGCCGACGGCGTCTACGGCGAGGCCTTCGCCGACCACCGGGCCGCCCCGCAGGCGCCGCTGGTGCTGGCCGTCCTCGGCGACTCCACCGGCGCCGGGCTCGGGGTGGCCCGGGCCCGCGAGACGCCGGGTGCGCTGCTGGCCGCGGGACTGGCCTCGGTGGCCGAGCGCCCGGTGCGGATGGTCAACGTGGCCCGTTCCGGCGGCCGCTCCGCCGACCTCTCCGGCCAGCTGGAGCAGGCCCTGCGGCACCGCCCGGACATCGCCGTGATCATGGTCGGGGCCAACGACGTGACCCGGCACAGCCCCGCCCAGCTCGCCGTCCGCCAGCTCGGCGAGGCCGTCGCCGCCCTGCGCGCGAACGGCTGCGAGGTCGTGGTCGGCACCTGCCCGGACCTCGGGACGATCAAGCCGGTGCGCCCGCCGCTGCGCTGGGTGGCCCGGCGGCTGAGCCGCCAGCTGGCCGCCGCCCAGACCATCGCGGTGGTGGAGGCGGGCGGGCGCACCGTCTCGCTGGGCTCGCTGCTCGGCCCGGAGTTCGCCGCGCGCCCGGAGATGTTCGCCGCCGACCGCTACCACCCCTCCGCCCAGGGCTACGCCACCGCCGCGATGGCCGTCCTGCCCTCGGTGTGCGCCGCGCTGGGCCTGTGGCCGGAGGAGGAACGCCCGAGCGCCGCCGTCCCCGGCGAGACGGTGCTGCCGGTCGCGGTGGCCGCCGCCGCGGCGGCCGGGCGGGCGGGCACCGAGGTGGCGGCCGTGGAGGCGGAGGGCGCGGGCCGGCGCTGGGCCCACCTGCGCCACCGGCTGCGGGTCGGCCCGGAGCCGGCGCGGGAACCGGGCGAGGGCCCGGGGAACACGTCGGCCAGCTCACACCCCGGGGCCGGTGACGCCTGAATGACTAAGCGGTAGCTTACCTCCCGGACCGCCAGGTCCGCCGTCACCCAGCGAGGAGCCCGCAATGCCCGAAGCCGTCATCGTCAGCGCTGCCCGTTCGCCGATCGGCCGGGCCTTCAAGGGCTCGCTCAAGGACGTCCGTCCGGACGACCTGACCGCCCACGTCATCCAGGCCGCCCTGGCCAAGGTCCCGCAGCTCGACCCGCGCCAGATCGACGACCTGATGCTCGGCTGCGGCCTGCCCGGCGGCGAGCAGGGCCACAACCTGGCCCGCATCGTGGCCGTCCAGATGGGCATGGACTACCTGCCCGGCGCCACCATCACCCGCTACTGCTCCTCCTCGCTGCAGACCACGCGGATGGCGCTGCACGCGATCAAGGCCGGTGAGGGCGACGTCTTCATCTCGGCCGGCGTCGAGACCGTCTCGCGCAGCGTCAAGGGCACCTCTGACGGCCTGCCGGGCACCATGAACCCGATCTTCGACGAGGCCCAGGCCCGCACCGCCAAGCGCGCCGAGGAGGGCGGCGGCGAGTGGCACGACCCGCGTGAGGACGGCCTGCTGCCGGACGCCTACATCGCGATGGGCCAGACCGCCGAGAACCTCGCCGCGCTCAAGGGCATCACCCGGGCCGAGCAGGACGAGTTCGGCGTCCGCTCGCAGAACCTCGCCGAGGCGGCCATCAAGGCCGGCTTCTGGGAGCGCGAGATCACCCCGGTCACGCTGCCGGACGGCACCGTGGTCAGCACCGACGACGGCCCGCGCGCCGGCGTGACCCTGGAGGGCGTGTCCGGCCTGAAGCCGGTGTTCCGCCCGGACGGCACCGTCACCGCCGGCAACTGCTGCCCGCTGAACGACGGCGCGGCCGCGCTGGTCATCATGTCCGACACCAAGGCCCGCGAGCTCGGCATCACCCCGCTCGCCCGGGTGGTCTCCACCGGTGTCAGCGGCCTCTCCCCCGAGATCATGGGCTACGGCCCGGTCGAGGCCTCCAGGCAGGCGCTCAAGCGGGCCGGCCTGACCATCGACGACATCGACCTGGTCGAGATCAACGAGGCCTTCGCGGCCCAGGTGATCCCCTCCTACCGCGACCTGGGCATCGACCTGGACAAGCTGAACGTCAACGGCGGCGCCATCGCGGTCGGCCACCCCTTCGGCATGACCGGCGCCCGGATCACCACCACGCTGATCAACTCCCTGCAGTGGCACGACAAGCAGTTCGGCCTGGAGACCATGTGTGTCGGCGGCGGCCAGGGCATGGCCATGGTCATCGAGCGCCTCAGCTGACCCCCACGGCTCCGAAGGGTCTGGACCACCCGTTTGGAGTGACGCACCGTAATTGAGGGCCGGATCACACCGAGAGGTCGATCCGGCCCTCCATTCCGTCATTTCCGGCTCGGAAATCGACACTGCGGAGCGGATCAACTCCACTGCGTAGAACGGTGTTACCTAACAATTTGAGGACAAGCGCGAAACTCCCGGACGAATTAGACATTCGCCACTGCGGTAACAGCCCCGCATGCGGCAGTGTGGACACGTAACCCCGTTCCGCTCCTCGCTAGGAGTACGTTCCGTGAGCGCCGTCTACACCGTCCTGCTGCTGATCCTGATCACCGTGTCGACCGCCGTGCTGCTCCGCCTCCGCGGGATCTCCCGCAGGCTGGACGCGCAGGCCGCGGCCCCGGCCGTGCCCGCACCGGTGGACGAGGCCGCGATACGCCGGGCCGTCGCCGAGGCGCTCGCCGCCGACCGCGAGCGGGAGATCACCGAGGCCCGGGCGTTCTGGGCCGAGCAGGAGGCCCGCGCGGCCGAGGACGCGCCACTGTTCGACTCCCCGTTCACCGGGGCCTTCACCGGCACCGACGAGTGGCCGCTCTTCTTCCCCCGTCCCACCGGTCCGCAGGAGGCCGCCGACAACGCCGGGACGATGGACCCGGAGTTCGGCGAGGCGCTGCGCTCCGCGCTGGAGGAACTGATCGTCGACGGCGGCACCGGGCCGGCCGAGCCCGGCACCGAGGGCGGCGCCCCGCTGCGGCCCGGCCACCCGGTCGGCGAGACCGCCAAGGACGCCAGGGCCCGCCGGGAGGCCGACCTGCTGGCCACCGGCCTGGAGGCCGGACTGCTGGACGCCGAGCCGACCGTGGAGGACGCCCCGGTCGCCGCGCCCGACCCGCGCCGCCACCCCTCCCACCCCGACTTCGTGCCGAGCCAGACGCCTTCCCACGAGTGGACGGACACCCGGCTCGCCGCCCTCGCCGAGGAGGCCGTCGCCCTGGTCGACGTCCGCCCGGGCCCGCTGGGCACCCTGGACGTGTACGCCTTCGCCGACGGCACCACGCTGTGCGTGGCCCCGGGCGACCGGGAGGCCGCCTACCGGCTGGTCGACGCGGTCCGTGCCGGCGAGCACGTCCGACTGCTCGGCGGCTCGCGGTTCTCCGGCTCGTACTCGCTGACCTTCTCCACCGACGACGAGGCCGTCTACGTGCTCGCGGACCGGGTGGTCGCCAGCATCTGACGCCACCTCGACCAGCAGCGGGACCGAAGGCCGGCCGGGCCAAGGGGTTAGCGCCCCGGCCGGCCTTCGGCGTGTCCGCGGCTCCTGCCCGCACCGGGACGAACGCACCGGAGGCGCCGGGGGCGTCGCGGCGCGTTCAGGCGCAGAGTCCGGCCGTCTCCCGCACCGCGGCCACCGCCCCGGCCAACACCTCGCCCGCCGCCGCCGGCCCGCCCGGCAGCGCCACCGCGGCGCCCTCCGGCAGGGCGGTCAGCGCGGCCGCCAGGTCGTGCCCGGCGACGGCCAGCTGGTCCCCCGCCGCGAAGGCCCCGGCGTCCGGGAACTCCCGCTCCGGCCGGCCCTCCGCCGCCAGCGCGAGCGCGGCCAGCCGCCGGGCCAGCGCCAGGCCGGCCGCCGCCCGCGACGGGTACCCGGGCACCGCGCCCAGCAGCTTGCTCTGCGGCAGTGAGCGGAAACGATCCGCCAGTTCGTCGACGGCTTCGACCAGGGGCTGTACGTCATGCATGCACAGGAGCCTAACCAAAGGCCGCCGGGCCCCGGAGCGGTGCGCTCCGGGGCCCGGCGCCAGTGGTACGGCGGGAGTGGGCGTCAGTCGTCGCCGCGCAGGCTCGCGATGAGACGCATCATCTCGACGTAGATCCACACCAGCGAGAAGGTGAGCCCGAAGGCGGCGCGCCAGGCCTCCTCCTGCCGGGCGCCCCGGGCGATCGCCTCCTCGACCTCGCTGAAGTCCAGCGTCAGGTAGAACGCGCCGATGGCGACGCCGAGCAGGCCGACACCGAAGCCCAGGGGGCCGCCCCAGGTGTTGAGGCCGCCGCCGAACGCCCAGGCGACGCAGTTGATCAGCAGCAGCCCCGAGAAGCCCAGGCCGATCGCCAGGCCGATCCGGCGGAACCTCGAACCGACCCGGAGCCGACCGCTCTTGTAGACGTAGAGCGTCGCGCCGAAGACCACCGCCGTGCCCACGACCGCCTGGATCGCGATGCCGTTCCAGATGGTGTTGAGGACGTGGGTGGCCGCGCCCAGCGCGAAGCCCTGGAACGCCGCGTAGGCCAGGACCAGGGCCGGGCTGATCTTCTCCCGGAACTGGACGACCAGACCGACGATCGCGGCGACCAGCGAGGCACCCATCGCGAAGCCGTAGTTCTGGAACGGCAGCGTCAGCCAGGACACCGCACCGGCCGCGACCACGGTCAGCAGCGTCACGGCGGTGCGGGCGACCACGTCGTCGAGCGTCATCCGCCCGGTGGCCAGCGGGCCGGCCGACGGCCCGTCGTACATCTGGTGGAGCTGCTCGTCCGTCAGCGGGCCCTGCCCCTGGGGCTGGGCGTACTGTGTCCCCGCGTAGGGGTTGCCGTACGGGCCCCCGGCCTGACCGCTCGTTCCGAACCCCGCGTAGCCGGGCTCGCGGGTGAACGACCCTTCCCGCGAGAAGACCGGGTTGCTGCTTCTCATTGCTCATTCCCTCCGTGGCGGCACTGCACCGCCCGCGCACCAGGGTAATGGCTTGGCAAAAATTGGGGGATACGCCGCGAGGAGGATCCGGTGAACGACTCCCGGCGGGGACGCCGGTGGCGCCCCCGCGGGTCGTTGCGGTGCCCGGAGCCGGACTCGAACCGGCACGGCCTCGCGGCCAAGCAGTTTTAAGCTGCCCGTGTCTGCGTTCCACCATCCGGGCGTCCTGCGAACCACCCCTGAGAGTAGTCGCCCGGATCACCCTTTCGCATGTTCCCGGCCCGGGAAGTTGTCATGTTTCCTTGTCATCTGACGAACCGTTCGGGATCCGGCCACGAAGCACCGCGATTCCGGCCACCCCCGGGCGCCGCCCCGGACCTCAGGGTTTCCGTCATACCGCAGGAGGAGGGTGGCGTCCCTCCCTACACCCAGCGGTGGTCGGGCCAACCGTCCGGCGGAGCGACGCCGAACCATGATCACGCAACGGAGCATGGAGGTACGAATCCGCGAACCACCAAGGAGCACCCCCGTGACCACGTCGACCGCAACCGCCGCCCGTACCGGCCTGGCGGCCGCCCGCGCCACCGGTCTGAACAAGGTCTACGGGGAGGGGGAGACCCGGGTCGTCGCCCTCGACGACGTCAGCGTGACCTTCCCGCGGGGCGAGTTCACCGCCATCATGGGCCCCTCCGGCTCCGGCAAGTCCACCCTCATGCACTGCATGGCCGGCCTGGACACCGTCTCCTCCGGCTCCACCACCATCGGCGACACCGAACTCGTCGGCCTCAAGGACAAGCAGCTCACCCAGCTGCGCCGCGACCACATCGGCTTCATCTTCCAGGCCTTCAACCTGCTCCCCACCCTGACCGCCCTGGAGAACATCA
>NZ_JBHWDU010000003.1:0-69128 GCF_042734825.1 Kitasatospora sp. NPDC059648
ATCGGTAAGCCGTGTGCGGGAAAACCGCACGCACGGATTGAAAGGGGACGGAGGAACCGGGCTCGCAAGAGCACCGCGCCTCCAACTACCAATGGGAAACCGCGAAGACCTGATGGCCGGCGCCAAGCGCTGCCTGTACGAGAAGGGCTACGGGCGCACCACGGCGCGCGACATCGCGACCGCCTCGGGCGTCAGCCTGGCCGCGATCGGATACCACTTCGGCTCGAAGGACGCGCTGCTCAACGCCGCGATGATCGAGGCGATCGGTGAGATGGGCGAGGCCCTGGCGGTGGTGGTGTACGGCGCCAACCAGGTGTCGGACGATCCGGAGATGCGCTTCGCGGCCGTCTGGAACGGCCTCCGGGACGTCTTCGTCGAGCACCGCGGGCTCTGGGCGGCCCAGTTCGAGGCCCTCGCCCAGGCCGGGCACAACCCCGAGCTGGCGCAGGCCTTCGAGGAGGCGCAGAAGGAGGGCCGGCTCGGCCTCGCCGCGGTGTTCCAGGGGGTGACCGAGGTGCCGGACACGGAGGAGGAGCTCGCCCGCGGCACCTTCTACCAGATCCTCCTGGCCGGCTACGTCGCCCAGTGGCTGGCCGCGCCCGATCTGGCCCCGAACGGGTACGAGTTCCTGCGCGGGCTCCGGCTGGTCAGCGACAGCGTGCTGGGGGCCGGCACTACGCGGTGACCGCCGTGAGCAGCACCACCGAGTCGACGTGGGCCAGCAGCCCGTGCCGCTCCTGCGGGACGGGCTCCAGCTCACCGACGGACAGCTCCAGCCGGCGCCCGGCGATGGTCAACGAGACCCGGCCGCGCAGCACCTGGACGCTCCCGGCGGTGGGCGGGTTGTGCTCGTCCAGCACGGTGCCCGCGGTCAGCGCGATCACGGTCTGCCGCAGCATCCCGTCGTGCAGCACCAGGTGGGCGCTGCGCCCGTGCGGACTCTCCGCCGCTCGGGCGGCGTGCTCCACGGCGAGCCGTTCGAGATCGGGCATCGCGCCGCCTCCTCCTCAAACCGTGCGCCCAGGCCGTGTGCCCAGGCTGGCGGACGGGAGGGCGTCCCGCACCCGGAGCGGCCCACCCGAGGTGCGGCCCCCGTGGACTGCCCGCATCGTGGAGATATGGCTTCCAAGGACAGACTCTCCAGCGGGTTCCAGGTCAACCGCCCGCTACTGACCGGCGGGGTGGTGCTCACCGGCATCGGCTCGCTGCTCGGCGCGGCCGGGGCGGCGATGGTGTGCGCGGCGCTGGTCACCGCGGGCCGCAGCTGGATGCGCAACCTGGACATCCCGCCGACCGCGCTCGCCCAGCGGGCCCTGCACGAGGCGAAGGTGGCCTCGACGGCCGGCTGGGAGGCCTGGCGCACCGAGCACAGCTCGCCCAACTGACAGCGCACCGGCCGCCCGCCGCCCGCCGTCGCGGTGGCGTCCGTGCGAGCGGCCGCGGCGGGCCGCCGTGGGGGTGCGGCCCGCCGCGGCTCGACGACGCGGGCGTGACGTGCTCACAACCCCAGCGACTTGGCGATGATGCTGCGCATGACCTCGCTGGTGCCGCCGTAGATCCGGAACACCCGGTTGTCGGTGTAGAGCCGGGCGATCGGGTACTCCAGGATGTAGCCGTAACCGCCGTGCAGCTGCAGGCACTTGTCGATGACGGTCGACGCCGACTCGGTGCAGAACAGCTTCGCGGCGGCCGCGTCCGCGACGGTCAGCTCGCCGTCCTGGTAGAGCTCCAGCGCGCGGTCCACCATCGACTGCTGCGCCAGCACCTGGGCCTGGCAGTCGGCCAGGGTGAACTTGGTGTTCTGGAACTCGGCCACCGCCTTGCCGAACACCTTGCGTTCCTTGACGTACTGCACCGCGAACCGCACCGCGGCCGCGGCCGCCGCGTACGCGCCGACGGCGATCGCCAGCCGCTCCTGCACCAGGTTGTGGGTCAGGTAGGAGAAGGCCCGGCCCTCCTCGCCGAGCAGGTTCTCCACCGGCACCTCGACGTCGCTGAACGCCAACTCCGCGGTGTCCGAGGTGCGCAGGCCGATCTTCTGCAGCTTGCGGCCGACCGAGTACCCCGGCGAGGTGGTGTCCACGCACAGGATGGACAGCCCGGCCCGGCGGTTCTCCGGGTCGTACGGCGCGGTGCGGCAGACCACCAGGACCAGGTCGGCCAGCACGCCGCCGGTGATGAAGGTCTTGGCGCCGTTCAGGACGTAGTGGGTGCCGTCCTCGGAGAGCCGGGCGGTGGTGGAGATGCCCGCGAGGTCGGAGCCGGCGCCCGGCTCGGTCATCGCGATCGCGGTCATGATGTCGCCGGAGACGAAGCCCGGCAGCCAGCGCCGCTTCTGCTCCTCGTTGGCGTACTCCAGCAGGTACGGCAGCACCAGCCCGGTGTGCACCCCGGAGGAGCCGAAGCTCACGCCAGCCCGGGCGGTCTCCTCGGCGATCACCGCCTGGTACTTGAAGCCGCTCTCACCCGCGCCGCCGTACTCCTCCGGCACCTCGATGCCGTAGACGCCGAGTTCGCCGAGCTGGCGGTAGAAGTCGCGGGGCGGGTGGCCGTCGGCCTCCCAGCTCTCGTAGACCGGGACGACCTCGTTGGCGATGAAGTCCCGGATGGTCTCCCGGAAGGCCTCGTGGTCCTCGTTGAACACGGTGCGGCGCACGGCGGCGCTCCCTTCGACGGTGCCGGCCGACGGGCCGACGGAGGCGGAACGTGCCAGGTGGTGGCCCGACAAGTTAATCGCCGGTAGCCTCGACTGTCCAGCGTTCCGACCCCTGGGAACCGGCATGGAGAAACGGCTCCGCGCGGGGGCGAAGTGAATCCTTGCTAGCCTTCGCTCGGGACCGGGGACGAACACGAGGAGGCCCGTCATGGTGGTCCGACGGCCGCCCGGCCGACGCGCCCAGATCCTCGCCGTGGCCGCCGACCGCTTCCACCGCAGCGGCTACCACCAGGTCTCGATGACCGAGGTCGCCGCCGGGGTGGGCATCACCGCGCCCGCCCTCTACCGGCACTTCCGCGGCAAGCCCGAACTGCTCGACCGCGCCGTCCGCCTGGGACTGGACGCGCTCGCCGACGGCCTGCGCACCGCCGGCACCACCGCCGAACTCGGTGCCGCGCTGGCCGCGGTGGCGGTCGGCCACCGCCCGCTCGGTACCCTGGTGCAGCGCGACGCCCGGCTGCTGCCGCCCGCCCGCCGGGCCGAGTTGCGCCGCGAACTCCGTGCGGACGTCGCCCTGATGACCGCGGTGCTGGGTGCCGAGCGGCCCGGACTCACCGCCGCCGACGCTGAGTTGCTCTGCTGGTCGGCGCTCTCCGGCTGTGCCGGACTGTCCTACCAGTCGGCAGCGCCGCAGCCCCGCCGGGCCGAGGCGCTGCTGCGCGAACTGGTCGCGGCCGTCCTCTCGGTGTCCCTGGACGGCACGGCCGCCGGGCCGGGCGCCGTACCGGTGCCGCAGCCGAGGCCGCAGGCGCGTCGGGAGGAACTGCTCGCGGCGGCCGTCCGGCTGTTCCACCAGCGGGGCTTCGACAACGTCAGCACCGACCAACTCGGCGCCGCCGTCGGCATCTCCGGCCCCAGCGTGTACCGGCACTTCGACAGCAAGGCCCACCTGCTCGCCGCCTCCCTGGTGCGCGGCCGGGAGCGGCTCTGGCACCAGGTGGACGGCGCGATCGCGACCGCCGCCGGGCCTCGGGCGGCGCTGGCGGCCGGGCTCGGTGCCTACGTCGACTTCGCGCTGCGCAACGGCGACTACCTGGGCGTGATGCTCAGCGAGACCGAGCGGCTGGCCCCGCCGGACCGCCGGGTCGCGGTGGAGTTCCGGCGCGACTTCCTGCGCACCTGGGTCGACCTGCTGCGGCAGGTGCGCCCGGAGGAGGACGCGGTGGCCGCCCGGATCCGGGTGCACGCGCTGTTCTCGCTGGTCAACGACGGGGTGCGGAACCGTCCGCACAGTGCCAGGCCGGACCTCGGCGACTGCCTGCGGCGGTTGGGCCGGGCGGTGCTGGGGGTGCCGGACCAGGACTAGGGTGCGGCCCGTGTCCGCCCCCGTCGACGCGGGACGGACACCGGCCCGGAGCGGGAGGGCGGCCTAGTAGAGGACGTGCCGGTAGTAGACCCGGGCGTCGAAGTTCCCGTTGCCCTGCACGGCGCCGATGTTGCCGCGGTTGCCGGTCACGGCGAGGCCGTTGTTCTGGTTGCTCGCCCCCGAGCCGGTGGCGGTCTGCTGGGTGTTGACCACGTTTCCGGCGACCGAGCCGATGACGTTGCCGGAACCGACGTTGCTCACGACACTGCCGTTGGAGTGGTCGTTCGCGGCGGCGCCGTTGTCGGCGTGCGCGGTGGCGGCGCCGACGCCGACGAGGAGGAAGGCCCCGAGGGCGGTGACGGCGGCGGCTGCGCGAATACGGGACACTGGTCTCCCTGGACTGGAAGTGCGAATGCGGCGCGGCCGGAGTGGCCGCTCCGGAGCGCCGTTGCCTGACGTCGCGTGATCAGCATTCACCAGAGCCGTGGACGAACTCCACCAAACGGGTGGCATTTCCCTCGATGGTGGGGGATCGGTCAATTCGGAGTTGACCAGAATCCGTCATTCGCGCAGGGCGGGCTGATGCACAGAAAGAAATGGTCGGCAGATTGTCGCACTGGCACACTGAGGACCCATGTCTGAAGGTGCCACGACCGAGCCCACCCCCGCCGAGGACCTGCGCACCACCGAGGTCGACCTCGGCGGCCTGGTGAACGTCCTCGCCACCCATCTGTACTCCACCCCGCTGGTCGCCCTGCGCGAACTCGTCCAGAACGCCCACGACTCGCACACCCGTCGGCTCCTGGAGGACCCGGACGGCGAGCACCGGCCGCTGATCCGCGTGCGTGCCGACACCGCGCGGCGGACCGTCGCCATCGAGGACACCGGGGCCGGTCTCACCGAACCGGAGATCCACGCCCACCTCGCCACGGTCGGCACCGGCTACACCCGGATGCTGCGCGAACTCACCGGGAACCAGGAGCTGATCGGCGCCTTCGGCCTGGGCTTCCTCTCCGCCTTCTCGGTCGCCGAAGAGGTGACCGTCACCACCACCTCGCACCGCGAGCCGCGGCTCGGCCACCGCTACCGCAGCCGCGGCGGCGAGCACTACCAGGTCGAGCCGGTGCCCGCCCGCCCGCAGCCCGGCACCGTGGTCGAGCTGGCGCTCAAGGCCGAGCACGCCCACCTCGCCGACGAGCACGCGCTGCGCGAAGTCCTCGGCCGCTACTGCGTGCTGCTGCCGATCCCGGTCTTCGTCGGCGAGGACGAGCAGCCGGTCAACGCCGTCCAGGTGCCCTGGCGCCGGCAGGCCCACCCGTCGCCCGCCACCGCCCTCGCCGGAGACGCCTCGCGCCACCCCTCCGACGGGGACGAGTACGCCGCCCGGATGCGCTTCGCGACCGCCTTCGGCCGCCGCTTCGAACCGCTCACCGCCTTCCCCGTGAACCCGGTCGAGGGCGCCACCGACGCCGTCGGCCTGCTCTGGGTCCAGGACGGCGGCACCTACGGCAGCAGCGACAACCGCGACCTCTCCGTCTACCTGCGCGGCATGCTGCTCGCCGAGGACGCCCGCGACCTGCTGCCCAGCTGGGCCGGCTTCATCGGTGGGGTGATCGAGTCCAGCCGGCTCACCCCCACCGCCAGCCGCGAGGACCTCCAGCGCGACGAGCACTACCACGCGCTGCAGCGGGCCCTGACCGACGCCGTCGTGGACGGCCTCTACGAGACGGCCCGGCTGCGACCCGCCGCCTGGCGCCGGATCCTCACCCGGCACGGCCAGGACCTGCTCGGCGCCGCGCTCTGCGACGAGCGGTTGTTCACCCTGCTCGCCGACGACGTCCCGGTGCCCACCTCGCAGGGCGATCTCACCGCGGGCGGGCTGCGGGCGGCCGGCGGGGGAGCCGTGCACGTCGCGCTGGGCAGCGGCGGCGGCTTCGAGGAGATGCTGTACCGGGCGATGCGGGTGCCGATCGCCCGCGGCGACCGCTACGCCGTCCTGCCGTTCCTGCGCCGCTACGCCCAGCTGCGCGGCTGCCGGCTGGTCGAGCTGGGCAGCGAGCAGGGCAACCGCGAACTGTTCCGCGACCCGGAGCGCCCGCTGCCTTCCGAGGAGTCGGCCTGGCTGTCCGGCGCCCTCGCCGACCCGGGCGAGCAGCTCGTCCCGGCCCGCTTCGACCCGCCCGGCCTTCCGCTGGTCCTGGTACCGGACCGCGAGGCCGAACTGAAGGCCCGGATCGAGGACGACCAGGCCGACACCCGGATCCCGTCCGCTGCCCTGCGGCTGGCCCGGGCGTTCACCGCCCGCACCGACGGCGAGGTCAGGGCCCGGCTCTACCTCAACCTGGCCTGCCCGGCCGTCCAGGACCTGCTCGCCGCCTACCGCGCCGGGCACACCGGCAGCGCCACCGCGGCCGGGCTGCTCCGCTCGCTCAAGGTGATCATGGCGGCGGCCTCGACCGGCCCCGCCGAGGGCGACCTCGGCGCCGCACTGGCCGGCGTCGGCACCGCCGTCTCCGCCCTGACCGCCGCCGTCCCGGCCGGTCTGCCGGACGTCCCGGACAGCCCCGGCGACCTCCGGGAGCAGGCGTGACGGACCGCCCGGCGGGCGGATTGTCAGTGGCTCGCGGTAGACAACTCATCAGCACCACGCAGGCGGGACCGACATGACCACCGACATCTGGGCCTGGGTGCGCGACACCCACCAGCAGCTGTACGCGGCCGGCCACCGCAGGCTGGCCGACGCCATCTACGAGCTGCCCGAGCACGCCACGGAGGGGCGCAACGAGCAGCTCGACGCGGTCTACCCGGAGGCCGTCGCCTCCGCCCGGGCCCTCGGCCTGCCCTGGGTCGAGGTCTACCTGCGGCACTGGCGGATGCAGAACCTGCTGAACAAGCGCCGGCAGGGCGAGTCCGTCATGGCCGAGGTGGTCGACCTGCTGGACTTCGCCCACCGGGAGGAGACGGCCGGCTGCCCGCAGTCCGTCTGCGTGGTGCAGGACTTCGCGATCTGCCACGCCCGGGTCGACGGCCCGGGGTACGTGCGGGAGCGCCTCGACGTGGTGGGCGAGACGCTGGACCGGATCGAGCCCGGCCGCGCCTGCTTCGACTGCCTCTCCCGCGAGTACTCCGACGCCCTGGAGGACGACGGCCGGCCCGCCGACGCCCTCGCCCACCTGGACACCGCTGCCGCCCGGATGCGGACCGCGGGCCAGCAGGTCTCGCTCCGCTTCCTCCGGGCCCGGGCCGGCGCCCTGCACCTGCTGGGCCGGCACGAGGAGGTGCTCACCCTGCTGGACACCGCCGACCAGGCGGCCAGGGCCCGGGGCGAGGAGCTCGACGAGAGCGACCGGCGCTCGGGCGCCCTGCAGCGGGCCCGCGCGCTCGCCTCGCTCGGGCGCACCGAGGAGGCACTCGCCCTGCTGCCCGAGCGGGCCGAGGCCGAGCGGCACGCCGACCTGCGCCACAGCTGGACGGAGACGGTCGAGCTGCTGATCGCGGCCGGCGCCTGGGAGAACGACGCCGAGCTGGGCGCCGTGCTGGCCCGCTGGGTCGGCTACCTGGACGGCACCGGCTCGCACCGCCCTTGCGTGGACCTGCTGCTGGCGGCCGGTCGGCTTGCGCTCGCGCGCGGCGCCCGTACGGTGGCGCTCACGCTCGCGGCCACCGGGGAGCGTAAGCTCGCCCAGTTGCGTCGCACCGCCGGCGTGGCCGAGCAGGTCGCGGCCCTGCGCGCGGCCGCCGAGGCGCTGCCGGTGCCCGAGCTGCCCGTCCCGCCGGGCGAACTGACGGCACACCTGGCCGAGGCCGGGGTGCCCTTCGAGACCGGCGCCGACCTGCTCTCCGTCGCCCTGGACCGGTACCGGGGTGAGCAGGCCGGCGCCACCGACCTGGCCGTGCTGCTGGCCAGCGTGCTCGGCGGCCTCGGCCACGCCCGGGCCGCCGCCGACCTGCTCTGGCAGCGGCTGGACGCCGACCCGGGCAGCAAGAAGCTGGCCGGCACGCTCGGCCAGGCCCTGATCGAGGCCCGGGACGCCGAGGGCGTGCGCCGCCTCGCCGACCGGCTGGCCGCGACCAGCCCGGCCGACGGGCACTGGATACGCGCCCGCTGGGCCGCCGCCGAGGAGCGCTGGGCCGAGGTGCTGGAGCACTGCGAGGCGATCCTGGCGCTGGAGGCGAGCCGGATCAACACCCGACGGCTGGCCGCGGTCGCCGCCACCGAACTGGGCGACCACGCCACCGCGCAGCGCCTCTACCAGGAGCTGCTGGAGCACGCCCTGCCCGCCGAGGAGGCGGGGGAGGACGAGCTCCACCGGACGGTCCAGGAGCCCGACCTCTGGCACCTGATCACCGCGGCCAGCGCCAACCGGGACTGGGCCGTGGTCCGCTCCACCGGCGCGCGGATCGGCATCGAGTTCGACGAGCCCGAGGGCCCGGTGGACGAGGAGTGGCAGCTGATCAACGTCCGCGCCACCCGCGCCAACGGAACCAGGACCGACCTGCCCGCCGTCCGGACGGGCCCGGCCACCGCCCGGATCCTGCCGGTGCTGGGCGCGGACGTGGCGCTCAACCACGGCGACGTGGTGGTCTTCGCCCCGGCCCTGCTGGAGCGGCCGCCGGCCGAGGGTGCCGCCGAGGAGGAGCGGGAGAACTGGCGCCCCACCTTCGCGTTGCTGACCCTGCTCGACCCGGCCGGCTACACCACCTACTGGATCGACGGTGTCCGGCCCGGGGACGAGGCCTGGGCCGGGTTCCGGGACGAGCTGCGGGCGGCCGGCTACGCGGTCTGGGTGTACAGCGGGGATCAGTACCGGCTCCCCGACCCGGAGCGGGAGGACGGCGACCTGCCCGGTGTCTTCGCCGCCCTCGGCCTCCCGCCGACCGCCTCGGCCGAGCACGCCGACGCGCTGCTGCACGAGCTCACGGCCGGCTGGGAGCACCCGGTGACCTGGCTCGACCTGGCCGACGCGGCGGGGGCGGACCTGCGGCGGCACACGGAGATCATCGAGCGCTACGACATCTGAGCCGAATGGTTCCCCGGCCGCGTGCGGCGGGGCCGGGGAACCATTCGGCACCCGGGCGAGTCTTTGTCAACGCTTTACTTTTGCATTGCCGAGACCGGACCTCCAGGAGCGCCCGCACCGTGACCAGCCTCGCCCTCGGCCCGTCCTGGCTCGAACCGACCACCCTGATCTCCACCTTCGGCCTGATCGGCATCCTGGCCGTGGTCTTCGCCGAGTCCGGCCTGCTGATCGGCTTCTTCCTCCCGGGCGACTCCCTGCTGTTCACCACCGGCCTGCTGGTGGCCGGCGGCACCTACCTGCACCAGCCGCTCTGGCTGGTCTGCGGGCTGATCGTGTCGGCCGCCGTCGCCGGGGACCAGGTCGGCTACCTGTTCGGCCGGAAGGTCGGGCCACGCCTGTTCCGCCGCCCCGACTCCAGGCTCTTCAAGCAGGAGAACGTCGAGAAGGCCGCCGCCTTCTTCGACCGGCACGGCCCCAAGGCGATCGTGCTGGCCCGGTTCGTGCCGATCGTGCGCACCTTCACCCCGGTCGTCGCCGGGGTGAGCAGGATGAACTACCGCGGCTTCGTGCTGTTCAACGTGGTCGGCGGGGTGCTGTGGGGCGCCGGGGTCACCGTGCTCGGCTACTTCCTCGGGCAGATCCCCTTCGTCCGGGACAACGTCGAGGCCATCCTGGTCGGCATCGTGCTGGTCTCGGTGATCCCGGTGGCGGTCGAACTGCTCCGGGCCCGCCGCTCCGGAGCGGAGCCGACCGCCCGCCACCGCGCCGGGTAGGCGCCCGGGCCCGCCGTCGCGGGACGTCGCGTACATGTGCGTCCAGCTGTTCGATCAGGCAAGGTGTAACCCGAGATCGAACGGTGGCCGGCGGCCACCAGGGGCGGCAAGGAGCGGAAGTGCCTAAGCGGGGCCGACCGGGAGCGGGCAAGCGGGCGAGGGGAGGCCGGACGGTCCGCCAGGTGGGGCAGACCCCGCCCCGGCCGGTGCACCCCACCGAGGCGCCGCCCACCGAGGGCCTGCTCGGCCACCCCGCTCCGCCCGTCGAGCCCACCGTCGAGGTGCCGCTGGCCCCGCCCGTTCCGGAGACCAGGGGCCTGCTGGCCCCCGAGCCCGAGCCGCGGGCCGAGCCCCGGGCCGAACCGGAGCCCGGGCCGATGCCGGAGCCTCCCCTGGAGCCGCACCCCGAGCTGACCGTCGACCTGCGGCCCCGGGACGCGGCCCCCGGTGATGCGGCCTCCGAGCGCCCGGCCGGTCGTCGTTCGGTCGCCGAGGACACCCTCACCCCCGAGGAGTGGCGCGCGGCCGGCTACACCCCGCCCACCGGCATCCCGATCCCCGAGCTGACCGCCGGTGCCCCCGGCGAGGTGCCCTGGCCGGACCGGATGCGCACCCTGCTGCGCACCCCGATGTCCGAGCGTCCCGCCTTCGAGCGCACCGCCCGCGAGATGCACCCGTCCGCGGGCACCGCCCGCAACGTCCCGCGCATCCTCGACCTGACGCTGCGCATCGGCGAACTGCTGCTGGCCAGCGGCGAGGCCGCCGAGGACGTCGAGGCGGCGATGCTGGGCATCGCGCACGCCTACCGGCTGGACCGCTGCGAGCCGCAGGTGACCTTCACCCTGATCGGCATCTCGCACCAGCCCTCGCTGGTCGAGCCGCCGGTCACCGCCGACCGCGTGGTGCGCCGCCGCACCTCCGACTACACCCGGCTGAACGCGGTCTACGGACTGGTGGCCGACATCACCGCGGAGAAGGTGACGGTCAACGACGCCTACCGCCGGCTGGCCCTGATCCGCCGCAACCGTCACCCGTACCCGGCCTGGCTGCTGGCCCTGACCACCGGCCTGCTGGCCGGCGCGGCGACCTTCCTGGTCGGCGGGCGGCTCGACGACAAGGCCTGGCTGGTCTTCGGCAGCGCCTTCGTCGCGGCCGTCCTCGGCGACCGGCTGGCCTCCGCGCTGGCCCGGCGCCGGCTGCCGGAGTTCTACCAGTTCGTGGCCGCCGCGATGCCGGCCGCCGCCTCGGGCATCATCCTGTCCTTCAACGACTGGGGCCTGCGCGGCTCGGTGGTGATCACCGGTGGCCTGTTCGCCCTGCTGCCCGGACGCGCCCTGGTCGCCGCCGTCCAGGACGGCCTGACCGGCTTCTACATCACCGCCGCGGCCCGGCTGCTGGAAGTGGTCTACCTGGTCGCGGGCATCGTGATCGGCGTGATCATGATCCTCTACCTGGGCGTCGGCTTCGAGGCGAAGCTGAAGCCGGACGAGAGCCTGGTGGGCATCAGCTACCCGCCGGTCCAGATGATCGCCGCGATGGTGCTGACCCTGGCCTTCGCGATGCTGCTGCAGACCGACCGCCGCACCCTCGCGCTGGTCACCCTCAACAGCGGCATCGGCTGGGCCAGCTACGGCGCGCTGGTGTACAACGCGCACGTCAACCCGATCGCCGCGACGGGGGTGGCGGCCGGACTGGTCGGTCTGTTCGGCCAACTGATGGCGCGCTACCGCAACGGCTCGGCGCTGCCGTACGTGACCGCCGCGATCGGTCCGCTGATGCCGGGTTCGGCGCTCTACCTCGGGATGCTCGCCTTCGCCCAGGGGCACTCCAGCACCGGTCTGGTGTCGGTCTTCCGGGCGGCGGCGATCGCGATGGCGCTGGCGATCGGGGTGAACCTCGGTGGCGAGATCGCCCGGCTGTTCCTGAAACTGCCGGTGGGCGCCGAGCTGCCCTCGCTCTACCCGGCGGTGCCGCGCCGGGCGGCCAAGCGCACCCGGGGATTCTGACCGGGAGCCCGGCCCTGGCTCCGGTGACGGGACGCCGGAAGCCGGGTTGGACCGGTATTGGGCCGGCATTGGCTTCCGGGCCATGTCGCGGCAGGCAGGACGCAGCACCAGGAACGAAGGTAAGACCCATGTCGACACTGCTGGACAGCTACCGCGAGCACATCGTCAACGCGCAAAAGCAACCGCTGTTCCTGCTGCTGATCGGCTTCATCACCTCCTTCGTCTTCATCCGGTTCAGCGTGCGGATGATCCGCGCCCAGGTGCGCTGGTGGCCCGGCAACGTCACCCCCGGCGGCCTGCACATCCACCACATGGTGTTCGGCCTGGGCTTCCTGCTGGTCGGCGGCATGGGGGTGTTCGCCGCCTACGGCACGCCGCCGTGGATCGACTGGTTCGGGCTGCTCTTCGGCATCGGCTGCGGCCTGGTGCTGGACGAGTTCGCGCTGATCCTGCACCTGGACGACGTGTACTGGAGCGAACAGGGCCGCAAGTCGGTGGACGCGGTGATCTTCGGCATCCTGTTCACCGGCCTGCTGCTGATCGGGTACGTGCCGTTCGGCGCGCTGCCCGGTGAGGACACCCGCTGGGGCCTGATCACCGTGATCTCGGTGAACGCGCTGGCCTCGGTGATCACCCTGCTCAAGGGCAAGGTGTGGACCGGCCTGCTCGGGATCATGATCCCCGGCCTGTCCTGGATCGGCGCGGTCCGGCTGGCCCGCCCGAGCAGCCCGTGGGCCCGCTGGCGGTACACCACGCGCTCCCGGCGCCGGGCACGTGCGCTACGGCGCGAACGCCTGCTGCACCGGCGTGCGGACCGTGCCCGCACCTGGCTCTTCGACCTCATCGCCGGCGCGCCCGACAAGGTGCCCGCCAACCACCCGGCCGCCCACCGGGTCGCGGAGCGGATGGCCGCCCGGGCCTCCGCCCATCTCGACGCGCACGCCGCCCGGGCGCTGGCCCGTCGCCAGGCGCGACTGGCCGACCGCCGCTTCGCGGCCGTGACCGGGGCGGTGGTGCACCAGCCCGCGGCGCGTCCGCAGCCGGTGGAGGGGGCCGCCGGCAGCGTGCCGGGCCGCTCGGCCGGAGCGCAGCAGCGCCGCCGCACCATCCGTGCCGGGCGCAACCGGACGTACGGGATCGGCCGGACGGGGGCGGAGCGCCGACCCGAGCGGCACCCCCACCTGCGGACGAGGACCCGCCGGATCCACCGGTAGTTCGTGCACCCATGCGCCCGGCCGGAGTTGATGCCCGGTCGGATCTTCCGATGGTCACCCGGCCGGAGGAGCACGTTCGGGGCGTGAACGGCGCCGGAGTTGAGAACATGGGCGGCTAGTGACCGTTCTGTCACGTAATGGGATGATTCGTCGGACCCTCGCCGCCCGGCCGCCGCCCCGCCCGCGCGCCGCGACGGGAGCCGCCGCCGTCCCCTCCGGACCCGTCAGAAGGGATGTCTCGTGGCGCGCAGGATCCTGCCCACCCTCCTGTTGTCCCTCACCGCCCTGCTCGGGATGCTTCCCGCCGCCCCGGTCGCCCCTGCCGCCCCGGCGGCTCCGGCGGACCCCGACCCGGCGGCCGGTCAGCCGCCGGGCGTTCAGCCCCCGGCCGGGCCTCCCCCGGCTGAGCCTCTCCCGGCCGGGCCTCCCCCGGCTGAGCCTCTCCCGGCCGGGCCTCCCCCGGCCGGGACTTCCGCGGTGAGCCGGGGGCCGGCGGGCCAGGACCCGTACCCGTCCGCCGAGGAGATCGACCGCTCCCGCGCCGAGGCCGACGGCAAGGCCGCCTCCGCGGCCGTGCTGGAGGCCGCGTTCACCGCCGCCCGGGCCGAACTCGACCGGGTCGGCCGCAGCGCCGAACAGGCCGTCGAGGCCTACAACGGCGCCCAGCTCGCCCTCACCCGGGCCCGCGCGGAGGAGGCCGCCGCCAACCGGCGCGCGGCCGCCGCCGAGGCCGAACGATCCGAGGCCGCCGAGGACGCGGCCCGGCTCGCCGCCGAAACGTACCGCCAGGGCGCGGGCGCCGAACTGTCCGCGCTCAACGCCCTGCTCGGCGCCCACGGCCCGCGCGAGGCGGGCGACCGCGCCGCCGCGGTCGGCGTGGTCAGCGAGCGCACCCGGCAGATCCTGGACGCCGCCACCTCCACGGCCGCCGCCGCCCGCAGTGCCTCCACCACCGCCCGCACCGCCACCGAGGCCGCCGAGAGGGCCGCCGCCGAGGTCGGCGCGGCCAGGGCCAGGGCACAACAGCGGCTCGCCGCCCAGCAGAGCGAGGTCGCGGCCGCCGAGCGGCGCCGGGAGCAGTTGCTCACCGAGCTGGCCGCCGCCCGGAACACCACCGTCGAGCTGGAGCGCGAGCGCCGCGAGGCGCTGGAGTCGACCGCCGCCCGGGAGGCGGAGGCTGCCGCCCGCGCCGCAGCCGAGCAGGCCGCCCGGGAGGCCGAAGCGGCAGCGGCCGCGGCAGCCGCCACCAGCGCGCAGGCGGTGCCGCCCGCCACCGGCTCCTGGTCGGCCGAGGGCGCGTCCGCCGCCGTGGCCTTCGCCAAGTCCAAGATCGGCCTGCCCTACATCTGGGGCGGTGAGGGGCCGGAGGGCTACGACTGCTCCGGGCTGACCATGATGGCCTGGCGCGAGGGCGGCAAGCAGCTCAACCACTTCGCGGCCGACCAGTACGCCCAGTCCACTCCGATCGACTACCGCCAACTGCGCCCGGGTGACCTGGTCTTCTGGACCGACACCGGCCGCCCCGCCGACATCCACCACGTCGGCCTCTACATCGGCGACGACCAGATGATCGAGGCTCCGCGGGTCGGCATGCCGGTCAAGCAGGCCAGCCTCTGGATCATGGGCACCCCGGACTACTACGCCCGGCCGTAGGGACCGCTCGCGGCCGCCCGGTCGTTCGCGGAACTCCCGCCGGGTCCCCTCCGGAGAACGGTCGGTCGTGTCCGAACCGGCACGGGGATGCCAGGCCGGTACCCGGGGGCCGATGTCGGTGGCCCGCGCTAGCGTGGGCGCTCCTGAGCGATTCTGAGGAGGCGTCGTGCACCTGCGGAACGTCGAACCGGGCGACGCCGAGGCGTACGTCCGGATGCGCTGCGACGAGGGGATGATGGCCGAGCTGGGCGGGCCGCTGCCCCGGGAGAAGGTGGAGGCGCGGCTGCGCAAGGACCTCGCCCTGGTGGCGGCGGACAGTGCCTGGATCAAGGTGATCGTGCCGGACGGCGCGGCCGGGCCCGGCAGGGCGGCCGGTCTGGTCACGCTCTGGCAGGACGAGGAGGACGGCGCCCCGGTCTCCGAGATCGGCTGGATGGTGCTGCCCGAGTTCCAGGGCCGGGGCCTCGCCAAGGCGGCGGTGCGGCAGGTGCTGGACGCCGCGGCGGCGGACGGCAGGTGGGGCGAGGTGCACGCCAATCCGGGGGTGACCAACGGCCCGTCCAACGGGATCTGCCGCGCGCTCGGCTTCCGGCTGCTCGGCGAGCGGGACCTCGACTTCGCGGACCGGATCCTGCGCACCAACCACTGGGTCGTGACGCCCGGGCGGCAGGACGGATCGCGGGCCGCGTCGGGCACCGGATAATTCGGGTGCCGCCCCAGGTGGACCGCCGTACGGTGGCGCGATGGGCAAGAACATCGATGACACGGCCGTCGACACCGTGAACGGGGTCCGGGTCCGGGCCGTCTCCGTGGACGAAGTGGAGGAGTGGAACCGGGCGCTCAACTTCGGCTTCCTGCGCCCGCACGCGGGCGTCGCGCCGGACCTGCGCCGTCGGCAGTGGCGGCCGGGCCGGATGGTGGCCGGCTTCGACGGCGACCGCCCGATCGCCACCTTCCGCAGCTTCGACGTCGAACTGACCGTCCCCGGCGGGGCCGTGGTCCAGGCCGACGCGATCACCAACGTCACGGTCAGCTCCACCCACCGCCGCCGGGGCGTGCTCAGCACGATGATGCGACGGGACCTCGCCTCCGCCGCCGAGCGCGGCTGCGCGGTCGCCATCCTGGCCGCCGCCGAGTACAACATCTACGGCCGTTTCGGTTTCGGTCCCGCCACCCAGGGCTGCGGCTGGCGCATCGACCTGGGGCGCACCCGCGGTCTGCGCGAGGGCCTGCCCAGCGTGCCCGGCGGCCGGACCGACTTCGTGACCCTGGCGGAACAGCGCGAGCTGGGTGCCGGGTTGTACGACCGCTGGCGGCTCACCCAGCCGGGCGCGATCGCCCGTGACGCGATCTGGTGGGAGCGCAACACCAATGTGATCCAGGTGCCGGGCGACAGCTTCAAGGAGCCGTTCACCGCCGTCCACCGGAACGCCGGCGGCGAGGTCACCGGTCTGGCGGTCTACCGGATCGACAACAAGTGGGACGGCGCGCTCCCCGACAGCACGCTCACCGTGGAGGACTTCATCGCCCTCGACCTGCCGACCGCCGTCGAGCTGTGGCGCCTGGTGCTGTCCGTCGACTGGG
Organism: Kitasatospora sp. NPDC059648; assembly: GCF_042734825.1. Lineage (NCBI taxonomy): Bacteria > Bacillati > Actinomycetota > Actinomycetes > Kitasatosporales > Streptomycetaceae > Kitasatospora > Kitasatospora sp. NPDC059648. The sequence continues at coordinate 16,274 of NZ_JBHWDU010000003.1, forward strand.
TGCGCAAGGTCGTGGTCAAGGGCGTCTCGCCGGACGACCCGCTGCCGCTGCTGCTCCAGGACCCGCGCGCGGCCGTCCCGGACGAGAGCAACGCCGACCTCATGTGGCTGCGGCTGCTGGACGTCGAGGCCGCCTTCGGTGCCCGGACGTACGGCGCCGCGGGCCGGGTGGTGCTGGAGGTCGAGGACCGGCTCGGCTACGCCTCCGGCCGCTTCGCGATCGAGGTCGCCGATGACGGCACCGGGCGCTGCACCCGCACCATCGACGACGCCGACCTCGCCCTGGGGGCATCCGAGTTGGGCTCGCTCTACCTGGGTTCCGAGACGGCCCCGAGGCTGGCAGCGGCCGGACTGCTCACCGAACTGCGCCCGGGTGCGGCGGCCGCCGCCGACCTGTTGCTGCGTACACCGCTGCGGGCCTGGACGCCGACCGAGTTCTGAGCGGCCGGGAACGACGCCGGAGGCCGGCCCATGGATCGCGGGCCGGCCTCCGCCGTTTCACGGCTTGCCTTTCGATGTCGCAACTGCCGGGATTGGAAGCCTACTTGACCGCCGTCTTGCCGATCGTGGGGAGGATGAAGTCCTGGATCAGCCCCTTGGCGTCCCGCACGATGGGCCGGAACACCCGGTAGCGCGACAGGTTGATCAACCGGGCGGCCATCGGCGTCGAGCGCCGGACGAACTCCCTGGTCCGCTCGGTGTCCTCGGTCCGGTCGAAGACCCAGTAGAGCACCACGACCATCAGGTTCAGCCAGAGCACGTCGGGCAGCAGCTCGACCAGTTCGGCGTCCAGCTTCGGCGCCAGGTCGGAGCCCTGGAGGACGTCGCGGAACAGCTCGACGGCCGTCGCCCGGGCGGGGTGGGACTCGTTGGAGAACGGGCTCAGCGAGCTGGTCGGGTCGGCCGCCGTGCGGAAGAACTGGGCGGCGAACTCGTGGTACGGCGCGGCCGTGTCGAGCCAGGAGGTGAGCGCGATCTGCAGACGCTCGGAGAAGTCCCTGGTGTGGGCCATGCTGCGCCTGGCGTCGGCCGCGTGGTCATGGGTCATCCGGTCGTAGAACCCCTGGATCAGGAATTCCTTCGCGGAGAAGTAGTAGTAGGCGTTGCCGACCGACACGCCCGCCTCGGTGGCGATGGCGCGCATCGTGGTCTTCTCGTAGCCCCGTTCCTGGAACAGCCGCATGGCCGTCTCCAGGATCAGCGCCCGGGTCGCCTCGCTCTTGTCGGTCTTGGGCTGGGCCCGGCCGCCGGGCAAGGGCCCGCCGTCCGTGCCGGGTGCGGCCGAGGCGTCGGCCGCACCCTTCTCGCCGTCCGTTCGGTTCGTCGCTGCCAGCTCGTCCACGAGCACGAGCCTAGCCGGAGACGACGTTCCACCCGGTGTCGGTGCTGTCGGTGCTCGCGGCACCGGATGCCCCCTCCGCATCCGGTGCCACGCCCACCGCCCCCATGATTTCGAACGCGTTCAAAAGCTTGGCAAGACTGTAGACGTTGCGGTTGAACATGTTCAACTCCATCTCTGTGGGAGGCTCGTCACATGACCGGACCAGGACGGATCACCATTCGGCACGGCGAAGAGCGGGACGCCGCGCGCATCGCGGACCTGCACACCGAGAGCTGGTGCAGCAGCTACCGCGGGATCGTCCCCGACGAAGCGCTCGGGGACGGGCTGGCCGCCCAACGGCGCGAGCTGTGGGAGCTGCGCCTGACGGTGGACTACGGGACGCCGGAGAACACGCCCGTGTTGCTGATCGCCGAACGGGCCGGAGAGCCGGCCGGGTTCGTCTACCTGGTGCCGCAGCCCGACGGCGGGGTGCTGGTGGACAACCTGCACGTCCGCCCGGGCCTCACCGGCGGCGGTATCGGCCGCGCACTGCTGGCGGCAGCCCGCGCCGAGGTCGCAGCGCGGCACCCCGGTGCCGAGCTGTACCTGGAGGTGCTGAGCGCCAACACCCGCGCGATCGCCTTCTACGAGCGCGAGGGCGGGGTGCGGATCAGGGCGCAGGAAGGCGTGTTCCCGGGCGGGCACCTGCTGCCCGAGTACGTGTACGCCTGGCCGGCCGGGCCCGGGTCAGCGCCCGGCGCGACCGGCTCGACTCGACCGGACCGACCGGACCGACCGGTTCGGCCGAGTCAGTCGATGTCGTAGACCGTCACCGGCACGCCGCGTGCCGTCAGCCGCTCCGCTATCAGCGGCTCGACCTTCGACCAGCGCCCGCCCGCCAGCCCGCAGCCGATGCGCGGCATGTGGACGGAGGCGCCGAGTTCGAGCGCGTGCCCGGCGAGGGCGGCCAGCCCGGTGTCGATGGCCTCGTACCGCACCGGCACTCCGGTGGAGCGGCCGGTCCGGATGCCGCGCTGGCCGACCAGGTTGGCCACCCAGACGTACGGCTCGACCTGCACCATTTGCAGGGCGCCGAGACCGAAGTCGTTCTTCGCCCGCTCCCGGTGCCAGCGCCGGAACGCGGCCTCGGGCTCGGGCCAGCGTCTGGAGAGCGCGAGCACGAAGCCCTTTCCCCAGCCGCCCAGATCGTTGCAGACGTGCGCGATCACCTTCACGCCCTTGCCGCGGGGCGTGGTGGCATCGCCTCGGACGTAGGTGATTTCCGCCATGCCTAGAAGTTAGACGGAGGCACTGACAACCCGCTCGGCATTTTCCCGAGCCCCGGCCGCCCCGGCCGCCCCGGCCGCATCCCCCGCCGGGCGCAGGTGGCGCCGCCCGACCAGGGCGATCAGCAGGGCGAGCGCGGCGGCCCCGGCGGGCAGGGCGTAGCCGGTGCCGGGCGCGGCGCGCTCGGCGACCGTTCCGGCGATCGCAGCCCCGGCCGAGATGCCGATCACGATGCCGGACACCGCCACCGCCATCCCCTCGTTGAACTGCCGCTGCGGCAGGAGTTCCTGGACCAGCGTCATGCCGGTCACCATGGTCGGCGCGGTGGCCGTGCCGGCCGCGAACAGCGCCACGCCGAGCACCGCGAGCCCGGCTCCGCCGAGTCCGGCGGCGAGCGGCAGCAGCAGGACCCCGGCCATCGCGGCGGCCCCGACGAGGAAGCGCACCCCGGGCGCCCGACGCGGCGTCAGCAGCCCGAACAGCAGCCCCGCCACGCAGGATCCGGCCGCGACCAGGGCCAGCAGCGCACCGGCCGCGGCCTTGCGGCCGAGCGAGTCGGTGTAGGCGACGGTGGTGATCTCGGTCGCGCCGAAGACCATGCCCGTGGCGAGGAAGGTCAGCACCAGCACCCGCAGCCCGGGCGCCCGCAGCGGGGAGCCGTGCGGTTGGCCGGCCGGGACCCGGCCCTCCGCCGGAAGGGGAGGCAGTGGCGGTTCGGTGCGCCGCTGGGCGGCGAAGAGCAGGGCGCCGGTGGTGCCGAGAACGCCGGAGGCGAGCAGTCCGGCCTCCGGCGCGAGGGTGGTGCAGAGCAGCATCGCGAGCACCGGCCCGGCCATGAAGCAGAGTTCGTCCAGCGCCTGCTCGAAGGAGTTGGCCAGGTGCCGGGCGGCCTGGTCGTCCCGGTGGAGGTGCGCCCAGCGGGCCCTGGCCATGCCACCGAGGTTCGGCGCGGCCGCGCAGGCGGCCCAGCAGGCGTACAGCGTCCAGTCCGGCGCGCCGAGCCGGACGCAGAGCAGCAGGGCGAGGAGCGGTACGGCGTTGTACAGCGCGGCCGGCACCGCGACCCGCGACTGCCCGTGCCGGTCCACCAGGCGCCCGAGCAGCGGCATCCCGATCGCGCCGGTGACCAGCCCGGCCGCCGAGACCGTCCCGGCCAGCGCGTAGGAGCCTCGGCGCTCCGCGAGCAGCACCACCAGCGAGACGCCGTTCATCGACAGCGCGATCCGGCCGAGCAGTCCGGCCAGGGTGAAGGCGGTGGCGCCGGGGGCCGCGAACAGCCGGCGGTAGGAGGCGAGGAGGGCGCGCGAGGGCAATCGGGCTCCTGGGACGCAGGACGGAAGGGGGATGTGCCAAGCCTCCCCGCGCCGACGGGTGGGCGTCCAACACCTGTTTCGCCATACTCACAACAACTTGTTGTTAATCTCTCGCCATGCCCCGTGACCTGCATCCCCGTCTGCTCCGCGGCTTCGTCGCGACCGCCGAGACCCTGCACTTCGGCCGGGCCGCCGAGCGGCTGTACGTCGCCCAGCAGGCGCTCAGCCGCGACGTCCGCAGCCTGGAGGGACTGCTCGGCGACACGCTGTTCACCCGCACCACCCGCAGCGTGGAACTCACCCCGGCCGGGCGGCGGCTGCTGCCCAAGGCGCGCCGGCTGCTCGCGTTGCACGACGAGATCCTCGCCGAGGCCGGCTCCGGCGCGGGGGCCGCCCGACCGCTGCTGCTCGATCTCAACAGCGACGTCACCGGCCCGGACCTCACCGCCGACCGGGTGCTCCGACGGGCCCGCGCCGCCTGGCCGGAGGGCGAACTGCTGGCCCGCTTCCACGGCGGCCTGGCCGCGGCCGCCGCCGAGCTGCTGGCGCACCGGCTGGACGCCTCGTTCGGCCGCTTCGCAGGGCTGTCCGCCCCGGTGCGCGGTCAGCTCGCCCAGTCGCCGGTGCGGCTGGAACGGGTCTCGGTGATGATGGCGGACACCCACCCGCTGGCCGGCCGCCCGGTGCTGCGGCTGGCCGAACTGGCCGGGCACCCGGTCGACATCTGCGCGGGCAATCCGGCGACCACCGAGTGGGCCGACCTCGGCGCCCGGCTGCTGCGCGAGCACGGGCTGGCCGCGGCCGAGCCGTACGTCCCGCCGGTGGGTCTGGACGAGACCGCCCGCTACCTGGCCCGGCACGGCGACCCGATGCTGACCACGGTCGGCGGGCCGAAGATCCCGGGGGCGGTGAACGTGCCACTGGTGGAGCCGGTGCCGCTGTGTCTGGTCAGCCTGGTGCACCGGCCCGGCGAGCGCCACCCGGGGCTGCGGGCGCTGGCCACCGCCGCGGGTGAACTCGGCACGGCCGAGGGGTGGTTGAGCCGGCCGACGGGCAGCTGGCTGCCCGCGGCGGACGCGGAGCTGGTCGCCGTCGCGCAGAGCACCGCCCCTGCCTCGGGGGGATAGGCAGGGGCGGTGGGTCCGGTCGGCGCGACCGGCGGACGGCCGGGTCAGGCCGCCTTGACGGCGGAGATGTCGAAGCTGAGCTTGACCTTCTCGCCGATCAGCACGCCGCCGGTCTCCAGGGCCGCGTTGTAGGTCAGGCCGAAGTCGGTGCGGTCCACGACCGCCTTGCCCTCGAAGCCGACCCGCTCGGCGCCGTAGGCGTCGGTGGCGCTGCCGGTGTACTCCAGGTCCAGGACGACCGGGCGGGTGGTGCCCTTGATGGTGAGCTCACCGTTCATCCGGTAGGAGTCCTCGCCGACCGCCTCGGTGGAGGTGCTGCGGAAACGGATCTCCGGGTAGGTCTCGGCGGCGAAGAAGTCGCCGGTGCGCAGGTGCTCGTCGCGCTGGGCCTGGTTGGTGTCGATGCTGGCGACCTTGATCACCAGATCGGCCGAGGAGTTGCCCGGCGTGGCGCCGTCCAGGTGCAGCTTGCCGTCGTACTCGGTGAAGCGGCCCTTGACGTTGGTGACCATCGCGTGGCGGACCGAGAAGCCGATCTCGCTGTGCGCGGCGTCCACGGTCCAGTCGCCGGTCAGGTGCGACAGGTCCCGGCCGGCCGGGGTCTGGACGGCGGCGGTGGTCTTGGTGCGGTTGAACAGGCCCATGGCTCCTCCTCGGGTTCGAAGCCATTTGTTTAGGCTTCAACTTCTTGGCTCCAGCATACGACGCTTTCGTTCAAGTTTCAACCACATTTCCCGAAACTTCCTCCGGACCACCCGAATGCCGCGGGGTCCGGCCCCGGCGGGCACTGTCGGACCACCCGGTTAGGCTTCGAAGAACAGTCCGACCAGCCCCGGAAGGTCCCCATGTTCGTCCTGCACGCGCTCTGGCGGGCGGACGGACGGCTGGCCCTCTGGGCCGAGGACGCCCGCGCCCACGGCGCCGCCGAACCCCACCCGGACCGGCCCGCCCCGCGCGCCCACCCCTTCGCGTGCCCGGCCGGGAGCCTGGCCGCCGTCCTCGGCGGCATCGGGCCCGGTCTCGGCTGGCTTGCCGGACAGGCCCCCGAGCGCTGGGCCACCCTGCTGCTGCCCACCGTCGGCGCCCTTCCCGCGCCCTCGCCCGACCTGCCGGTCACCCCGCCGCGCGGCGGCGCCGTCCTCACCCCCTGGCGGGTGCCCGCACTCCTCTTCGACGCCGGGGCCGCCGCCCAGCTGCTCGGCGAGGTCCACGACCCGCACTGGGCCGTCGCCGACACCGACCTGCCCGGCACCGGCCGGGTCGAGGTGGTCTACGGCCCCTCGCTGCGCTGGCTCACCGGGGTGCACGACCTCGCCTGGCGCACGGTCGGCCGGGGCCGGGTGCTGCCGCTGCCCGTCCTGGCCGACGGCCGCCCCCAGGCCCGCTGGCGCCCCGACCTCACCCCGGCCGGGCGCCGGGAGGCCGCCGGGCTCGCCGCGGGCTGCCCGCCCGTCCTGCTCGGCGAGCGGCCCGCCGGTGCGACGACCGGCGAGGCGCTGCTCGACGCCGCCCTGGGCGCCCTGGTGGACGCCGAGGCCCGCGCCGCCCTGGCCGACACTCCCTTTCCCGAGGCCGACGGCACGGCCGCCGACCGCTGGCTGCACGCTCTCACCACCCCCTCCGGTGAGGTCGACGCCCCGCCCGGCGACATCGTCGAGCTGCGCCGCCGGATCACCGACTGGTACGCCACCGCCGCGCCCGCCGACCCCGCGCTGCGGCTCTGCTTCCGCTTGGTCGAACCGCTCGGTCCCGCCGACGACGACCCCGACGGCCGCCCCTCCGACGATGCCTGGCAGCTGGAGTTCCTGCTACAGGCCGTCGACGAGCCCTCCCTGCTGGTCCGCGCCGCCGACCTCCACGAGGGCGGCGCGGCGTACGCCGCCCTCGCCCGCAGAGCCACCCGGAGCCCGCGGCGGCCCACGGCCCCGACGGGCGAGCCCGCCGACCCGGCCGAGGTCCTGGCCGCCGAACTCGCCCGTGCCGCCCACCGCTGGCCCGCCCTGGACGGGCTGCGCCACCGCTCCCGCCCGTCCGCCCTGCCACTCGACCGGACCGGCGCCCTCGACTTCCTGCGCACCGCCGCGCCCGCCCTCGCCGAGGCCGGCTTCGGCGTGCTGCTGCCCGCGTGGTGGCGCCGCCGCCCCCGGCTCGGGCTCGCCCTGCGCGCCACCACCCCGCCCGCACCCGGCACCCTCGCCGTCACCAGCCAGGTGGACCGGGACGCCGTGGTCGCCTTCCGCTGGCAGGCCGCGCTCGGCCCGGACGGCACCTTGCTCACCGAACAGGAACTCGCCGAACTGGCCGCCGCCAAGCAGGGGCTGGTGCGGGTCCGCGGCACCTGGCTGGAGGCCGACCCGGTCCAGATCGCCGCCGCGCTCGCCTTCCTCACCGAGCAGCGCGACGGCCTGCTGGCCGCCGCCGACCTGCTGCGGCTCGCCCTCGACCCCGAGGCGACGGTCGCCGGGCTGCCGGTCACCGGCGTCCGGGTGGACGGCCCGCTCGGCGAGCTGCTGGCCGGCGGGGCCGGTGCCGCACCCGAGAGCCCGGCTCTCCCACCGGACTTCCGGGCCGAACTGCGCCCCTACCAGCATCGCGGACTCGCCTGGCTCAGGACCATGTCCGGACTCGGCCTCGGCGCCGTCCTGGCCGACGACATGGGCCTCGGCAAGACCGTCCAGACCCTCGCCCTGCTCGCCGCCGAGAAGCACGACGGCGAGCCCGGCCCCACCCTCCTGGTCTGCCCGATGTCCCTGGTCGGCAACTGGCAGCGCGAGGCCGAACGCTTCGCCCCCGGCCTGCGCCGCCACGTCCACCACGGCACCGGACGCCTCGGCGCCGGGCAGCTCGCCGACGCCGTCGGGGGAGTGGACCTGGTCATCACCACCTACGGACTGGTCCAGCGCGACCTCACCGCCCTGCGCGCGATCCGCTGGCGCCGGGTCGTCGCCGACGAGGCGCAGCACATCAAGAACAGCGGCACGGCGCAGGCCCGGGCGATCCGCGCGCTGCCCGTCACCCGGCACCGGATCGCCCTCACCGGCACCCCGGTGGAGAACCGGCTCGCCGAACTGCACGCCGTGCTGGACTTCGCAAACCCCGGACTGCTCGGCCCGGCCGAGCGCTTCAAGGAGCGCTACGCGATCCCGGTCGAGGTGCACCGCAATCCCGAGCGCACCGCGGAACTCCGGCGCCGCACCGCCCCGTTCGTGCTGCGCCGGCTCAAATCGGACCCGGCGGTGGCGGCCGAGCTGCCCGCCAAGCAGGAGATGACCGTCTGGTGCAACCTCACCGCCGAACAGGCCGGCCTCTACCAGGCGGTGGTCGCCGACCTGCTGCAGCGGGTCGAGGGCATCCGGGGCGTGGAGCGGCGCGGCACGGTGCTCGCGGCGATCGGCAAGCTCAAGCAGGTGTGCAACCACCCGGCCCAACTGCTGCACGACGGTTCACCGTTGGGTGAGCGCTCGGGCAAGGTCGCCCGGCTCGCCGAACTCCTGGAGGAGGCGCTGGCCGAGGGCGACCGCACCCTGGTCTTCACCCAGTACGCCGAGTTCGGCACGATGCTCCGCCCGTACCTGGAGCGCCGACTCGGCGAGGAGGTGCTGTACCTGCACGGCGGCGTCCCGCGCGCCCGCCGCGAGGAGCTCGTCCAGCGCTTCCAGGCCCCGGACGGGCCGCGGGTGTTCCTGCTCTCGCTGCGGGCCGGTGGCACCGGCCTCAACCTGACTGCCGCCAACCAGGTGATCCACCTGGACCGTTGGTGGAACCCGGCGGTCGAGGAGCAGGCCACCGACCGCGCCTTCCGGATCGGCCAGCGCCGCGACGTCCAGGTCCGCCGCCTGGTCTGCGTCGGCACCGTCGAGGAGCGGATCGACGAACTCCTCGCCGCAAAGCGCTCGTTGGCCGAGACCGTGGTGGGGGAGGGGGAGCGCTGGCTCACCGACCTGCCGGTCGAGGCGCTGCGCGAACTGGTCGCCCTCACCCGCGAGGACGCCGTGGCCGAGGAGGACGCGTGACCGGACGACCGAGGCCCGAGACGGTCAACGTCGCCGCCTACTGGCGCGGCGACTTCACCCTGAAGACCCCCGACGAGGAACCGGCCGAGCCCTCGCTGGACCGCCTCGGCCGCTCCGGCATCACCGTCCGCGGCCGCGACCTCGCCGTCCTCCTCGCACCCGCCTACGACACCTTCGCCCTGGAACAGCCCCCTACCCTGCGGTAGCGTCCCGGCCGTGACCGACACCTCCGACACCCGGCTCGCCGACTTCGAACAACACCGGCGGACGGTCTTCGGCATCGCCTACCGGATGCTCGGCAGCGTCGCCGACGCAGAGGACCTCGTCCAGGACACCTGGCTGCGCTGGAGCCAGGTCACCGGCCCGGTCGCCAGCCCCGGCGGCTACCTGGCCCGTACGGTCACCAACCTCGCCCTCAACCGCCTCGACTCCGCCGCCGTCCGCCGCGAGTCCTACGTCGGTCCCTGGCTGCCCGAACCGCTGGTCACCGAGCCGGACGCGACCGACGGCGTCGAGCGCGCCGAGACCGTCTCGCTGGCCCTGCTGGTGGTGCTGGAGAGCCTCTCCCCGCTGGAGCGGGCGGTGTTCGTCCTCAAGGAGGCCTTCGGCTTCTCCTACCAGGAGATCGCCGAGGCGCTGGACCGCACCGAGGCCGCCTGCCGCCAGGTCGGCAGCCGGGCCAGGGCGCACGTGCGCGCCCGCCGACCCCGCTTCGACGCCCCGCCGGAGCTGCGCCGCCGGGCCACCGACGAGTTCCTGGCGGCCTGCGTCGGCGGCGACCTCAACCGGGTGCTCGCCCTGCTCGCCCCCGACGTCACCACCTGGAGTGACGGCGGCGGGGTGATCAGCGCCGCGGTGCGGCCGGTCACCGGCGCCGACAACGTCGCCCGCTTCCTGCTCGGCCTGCTCCGCAAGCTGGGCGAGGGCGTGGGTGCCCGCCCAGTGCTGGTCAACGGCGAGCCCGGCCTGGTGATCACCGTCGACGGCGCCGTCGACTCCGTCTCGGTGCTCGACTTCACCGAGGGGCCGGACGGCACGCTCCTGGTCTCCGAGATCCGGGCCGTCCGCAACCCGCACAAGCTCGCCCACCTCGTCGACCCGGCTTGACCCTCGACCAGGTCGAGCCCCGAGAGTCACCGGCATGGAGAGCGAGCTGCACAGCATCGGCGAACTCGCCCGCGCCAGCGGCCTGGGCGTCGGCACCCTGCGCTACTACGACGGCGCCGAGGTGCTCACCCCCGCCTGGGTCGACCCGCAGACCGGCTACCGCTGGTACCGGCCCGGCCAACTCGCCGACGCCCGCCTGCTGGCCCGGCTGCGCCGGGTCGGCCTGCCGCTGACGGCGGTCCGCGCCGTACTCGCCGCCGCCCCCGGCAGCGGCGAGGCCGAGCGCGTCCTCGACGCCCACCTGCGCCGGCTGGAGGACGGCCTGTCCGATGCCCGCCGCGAGCTCTCCCTGATCCGCACGATGATCGAGCAGAGGGAGCACCCGATGACCCCCACCCCCGCCGACCTGCGCCTCACCGTCCGCGCCGACGGCCTGGCCGCCGCCCTCGACGCGGTCCGCTTCGCGGTCTGCGGCGACCCGGAACTGCCCTCCCTCGCCGGAGTGCTCTTCGAACCCGACGGCCCGGTCCTGCGCCTGGTCGCCACCGACCGCTACCGGATGGCCCTCGCCGAGCTGCCCGCCCTCGGCGTCCCCCAGCAGCCCACTGCGGGCACCATCGTCCCGACCGCCCTGGTCGACGCCCTGCGCGCGCTCCTGCCCACCGGCCCGACCGAGGTCACCCTCACCCTGGGCCCCGGCACCTTCCGCGCCGAAACCCCCGACCACCGCGTCGAGGGCACCGCGGTCGACCTCGACTACCCCGACCACCGCACCCTGACCCGGCTCGATCCCCGGCACCGGATCACCCTCCCCGCCGCCGAACTGCGCACCGCCGTCGAAACCGGCGCCACCCGCACCCTCCCCTCCGGCCCCCAGGGCACCGACTGCCAGGTGACCGTCCTGACCCTCACCGAGGACGGTCGCCTCACCGTCGCCGACGACCTCACCCCCGAGGACTTCCAGGTGGCCGTCAACCGCGACTTCCTCCTCGACGCCCTGCGCGCCGGCCACCCCGAACAACTCCTCCTCGAACTCGGCGGCCCCATCGCCCCCCTCGCCGTCCGCACCCCCGGCCGAACCGGCACCTTCTCCGTCCTGATGCCGGTCCGCCTGCCCTAGGGTCATCGCAACACCGCTCAGCCGCCTGACAGAAGAGCCCGGATGACCGCGCCCGGGCGACTCCCCGCGCCCCCCACCTCCCCGCGCGCCCCCCGCCCACCTCCCCACCCCCCTCACGCACCTCCCCCCACCCGACCCAGGCGAGAGGGACGCGCTGCGGGAGGGGCGGTGGAGGGGTGGCTGCGGAAGGGGCGTGACGGGTGATTTTCAGACTGCCAACGGCCCAAAGCCCCCACGATGAGAGTCGGCAGTCTGAAAATCACCCAGCCCCCGGAGCGGCCACCCCCGGAACCGCCCCGGCACCCACCCTCCCGAGAGCCCACCCCACCCCCAGAACCCCCGCTTGCGGCCCGCTAACACCCTGCTTGCAACAGCAAGCACTCTGCGGCAAGCTACCCCCATGGCCTCCCTGAACGTCGCCTCGCTGGGCGAGTACATCCGCGAGCAGCGCCGCAACGCGCAATACTCACTGCGCCAGCTGGCGGAGGCCGCCGGCGTGTCCAACCCCTACCTCAGCCAGATCGAGCGAGGGTTGCGCAAGCCGAGCGCGGAGATCCTGCAGCAGATCGCGAAGGCGCTGCGGATCTCGGCGGAGACGCTGTACGTCCAGGCCGGGATCCTGGAGGAGCGGCGGGGTGAGGGCCTGGAACTCCGGGCCTCGATCCTGGCCGATCCGCTGATCAACGAGCAGCAGAAGCAGGCGCTGCTCGCGGTCTACGACGCCTTTCTCAAGGAGAACGCCGCTTCGGCCGTCACCCCGCCGACCGATGGCGAGGCCACCCAGAACACCCCCCGGGAGGACCGGTAACCATGCCGATCACCGATGACATCAAGAAGACCCTCACCGACCCCACCCCGCTCTACGCCTTGGCCGGCGCCGGGGACCTCGCGTACGAGAAGCTGCGCGAGGTGCCGGGCCGGGTCGAGGCGCTGGCGGCGGACCGCCAGAGCGCTCAGGAGAAGGCGACCGCCAGGCTGCAGGAGGCGCAGGAGCTGCTGGCCGGGGCGCCGGCCAAGGTCACCGAGGCCGTCACTGCCCTCCCCACGGACCTCAAGGTCCTCCAGGAGCGGGCCCAGGACTTCGCCCTGCAACAGGTGGCCCGCGCGCTGGAGCTGGCTGTCCGGGCCAAGGAGACGTACGACGAGCTGGCCGAGCGCGGCAAGGTCGTGGTGGACAAGGCCCGCCCCCAGCACACCCCGGTCACCGAGGCCGTGGAACCCGCGGACGAGCCCGTCCGGGCCGAGCTGGTGGACGACGCCGGGGACCCCTCGCCGAAGAACTCGGCCAAGGCCCGGAAGGGCGGCGCCGACGCCGGGGAGTGACCGGCCCTCCGGCCGGACTCCCTCCGCCGGTCTCCCCTCGCCGATCCCCCTCCGCCGGTCCTCCCTCCGCAGGTGCCCCGTCCGGCCGGGGCACATCCGGTGACGGTGGGACGTTCACACGTGCGGGCGGCCGCCGTGCCAGGATGGGCGGCGGCCGGGGCGCAGCAAGCCGAGAGACGTAGGAGATCGCGATGACCGGAGTGTTCCAGATCCTGGCCTTTTCCTACCTGAACCCGTTCTGGTGGATGGCCGTCGCGATCCTGGGCTACAAGTTCTTCGCACTGGTCGACGCGGCCACCCGCCGGGAGGACGCCTACCGGGCGGCGGACAAGAAGACCAAGGGGTTCTGGCTGGCCGTGCTCGGCATCAGCTTCGGCTGGGACCTGCTGTTCGGCGCGAACTTCCTCGGCAGCATCGGCACCCTGGCCGGCCTGGTCGCCTCGATCGTCTACGTGGTGGACGTCCGCCCCGCGATCCGCGCGCTGACCGGCGGCAGCGGGCGGGGCGGCCGGAGCAACACCGGCCCGTACGGCCCCTGGTAGAGCACCCGGACGGACGAAGGCCGCAGCCCGGGCGGGAGTTCACCCGCCCGGGCTGCGGCCTTTCCCTGCTCCTCGGCTCAGCTCCCTGCTCCTCGGCTCAGCCGAGGAGCAGTTGCGCCGGGTTGCGCTCCAGCAGCAGGACCGCGACGTCGTCGGTCAGCGCGCCGCCGTTCAGTTCCTCGACCTCGGCGATCGCGCTGTCGACCAGCCGGCCCCGGGTGAGCCCGGCGGACTGGTGGTCGGCGATCAGGTCGGCCAGCCCGTCCTGGCCGAGGCGGCGCGACCCGGCGCCGACCCGGCCCTCGATCAGCCCGTCGGTGTACAGCAACAGCCGCCAGCCGGGCGGGAGTTCGACCTCGTGGGCGGGCCAGGCGGCCTGGCCGTCGTGGCACGGCAGCAGGCCGAGCGCCGGCCCCGCGAGGTCGGAGGGCAGGATGACCGGGGCGTGGTCGCGCCCGAGGAGCAGCGGCGCCGGGTGCCCGGCGAGGTGGAGCCGGGCCCGCTCGCCGGCGCCGAGCTCGTCGGGGCCGGTGGCGGCACCGGGTTCGATGACGAGCATGCAGAGCGTCGCGAAGATCTCGTCGCTGCGCCGTTCGTGCTCCAGCACGTGCTGGAGGGTGGTGAGCAGGGTTTCGCCGGTGAGGCCGGCGAAGACCAGGGTGCGCCACGCTATCCGGAGTGCGACGCCGAGCGCGGCCTCGTCCGGGCCGTGGCCGCAGACGTCGCCGATCACGACGTGGACGGTGCCGTCGTCGGTGCGCACGGCGTCGTAGAAGTCGCCGCCGAGCAGGGCGCGGCGGCGGCCGGGGCGGTAGCGGCGGGTGAAGGAGAGCCCGGCGCCGTCCAGCAGCGGGGTGGGCAGCAGGTGGCGCTGCAGTCGGGCGTTCTCCTGGCCGCGCAACTCGGCCTCGACCAGGCGGCGCTGGGACTCGTCGGCACGCTTGCGTTCGACGGCGTAGCGCAGTGCGCGGGCCAGCAGCGGGCCGTCCGTCTCGTGCTTGAGCAGGAAGTCCTGGGCGCCGGCGGCGACGGCGGCCGCGCCGAGTTCGGCCCCGGCGGCGTCGGTGAGCACCACCACGGGGATGTGCGGGGCGCGGCGGAGCAGTTCGTGCAGGCCTTCCAGGCCGTCCGACGCGTCGGAGGGGTGCGGCAGGTCGGCCGGGGAGGCCAGGTCGAGCAGCACGCAGCCGAACTCGTTGCCGCGGGAGCGCCCGCGCCGGGTGGCGGGGGAGGCCTGGGCGAGCAGCTGGGTGGCCTGTTCGAGGCCGCGGGCCCAGTGGATCTCGATCGAGGTGCCGCTGTCCGCGACCGCCGCCTTGATCAGCTGGGCGTCCGAGGCGTCGTCCTCGATGACCAGCAGCCGCAGTGGCGTGCTGCCGTCGGCGGGCCCGTCGCCGGCCGCCGGAGGGTTTCCCTGCTCGGCGAGGTGCGAGGGGTGGCGGCTGCCGTGCGTGCTCCGGACCGGCTGCGAGCGAGGGTGGGGTATCGGAGGAGTGGCCGTGGCCGGGCCGGTCGTCGGGCGGTTGCGGGCATGGCCGACGGGGGCGCCGTCATGGGCGCCCGGCAGGTCCGCGGCACCAGGTGCCCGCCCGTCTCCCGTTGCGGGCATCGGTGGTTCCTCCCTTTCCCCGACTGCGTAACGGCCGGCGTCCGTCCGCAGTGCCCGCCTGGCACCGTGCGTCGGGGAACTTCTCGCGACCATAACGTGATCTCCGGGGATTTCTCTGGCCGACCGGCGCCGTTGTGGTTATTGCCACGCCGGTGGCGGTGCGGTGGTGGAATTCGGACGACGGCTCGGATCCCGGCCCGGCGGCTGCCGGGCGGGCCCGGGGAAGGGGAGCTGGAGATGGTGACGCGAATCACCCTGGTCGAGGGTGACATCACGGAACAGCAGGTGGACGCGGTGGTGAACGCCGCCAACTCGTCCCTGCTGGGCGGGGGCGGGGTGGACGGTGCGATCCACCGCAGGGGCGGACCGGAGATCCTGGCGGAGTGCCGTCGGCTGCGGGCCTCGCACTGGGGCAAGGGGCTGCCGGTCGGACGGGCGGTGGCGACCACGGCCGGGCGGTTGCCGGCCCGGTGGGTGGTGCACACCGTCGGGCCGGTCTACCTGACGGAGGAGTACGAGGAGCGGGCTGGGCTGCTGGCCTCCTGCTATCGCGAGTCGCTGCGCGCGGCGGCCGACCTGGGCGCGCGCACGGTGGCCTTCCCGGCCGTGTCGGCCGGGATCTTCGGCTGGCCGCCGGCGGACGCGGCCCGGATCGCGCTGGGCGCCGTCGCCGGGGTGCTGGACGGCGGTGACGCGCGGGCGGGCGCGGAGCTGGCGGAGGTGCGGTTCGTGCTGTTCGGGGCGGAGATGTACCAGGTGTTCGAACGGGCCCGGGAGGAGCTGCTCGGGCCGGAGGGCTGATGGCCGACTGCTGCGGGTGCTGTGCGTGGCTGGGTGGGGCGGGCACCGGGCGGCGTGTGGTGTCGCCGCTCGGTGGTTTCCATCGTGGCGTGACGAGGCGTCAATACGCCAGAGATATTCGATAATTCGTTCGAGTGAATGCGTCGGGTCGCTCCAGTGCACGGACGGACGACCGCCCCGGCGGGCGGGCCCGTTACGGCGCGAGCGCCGCCCAGGGCAGCGTCACCTCGCCCTGCCGCCACCGCCCCCGCGCGTCCACCAGCGGCCAGCTGCCCGCCAGCGCCGTGCACGCCGCCATCCAGCGCTGCCGCGCCCCGAAGGCCCCGTACGGCGCGGCCGCCGCCCAGGCCCGGTCGAAGTCGGTCAGGAAGGCGTGCACCGGCCGCCCCGGCACGTTGTGGTGGATCAGCGCCTTCGGCAGCCGTTCGGCCAGGTCGGAGGGCTGGCCGAGGCCGCCCAGCCGGGCCGCGAAGGTCACCGTCCGGGGCCCCTCCGGCCCGAGCGCGACCCAGACGTGCCGTCGCCCGATCTCGTCGCAGGTGCCCTCGACGAGCAGCCCGTCCGGGGCGAGCCGGGAGCACAGCCGCTCCCACACCCCGGCCACCGCCGACTCGTCGTACTGCCGCAGCACATTGGCCGCCCGGATCAGCTGGGCCGGCCCGCCGCCGTCCAGCGGCACCTCGAAGCCCCCGCGCCGGAAGGTGAGCAGCGGCGGCTCGGCGTACGGCAGCGCGGCCGCGACCCGCTCCGGCTCGATCTCGATCCCGACCACCCGGACGTCCGGCCGCACCGTGCGAAGCCGTCCGGCCAGCTCCACGGCCGTCCACGGCGCCGCGCCGTAACCAAGGTCGACCGCGACCGGCGGCCGCTCGGCGCCGCGCAGCGCCCGGCCCAGGGTGTGGGCGATCCAGCGGTCCATCCGGCGCAGCCGGTTGGTGTTGGTGGTGCCCCGGGTGACCGTCCCCACCGGCCGTCCGGTCCGTCCGCGGGCGGGCGCGGCGGTCGCGGGGTCGAAGGAGGCAGCCATGTCCAGAAGGGTAGTCGGCGGCCGCGGCCCCGGTCGGACCGCGCTCTGACCTGGGCGGATGCCGGCCCGGCCGACCGGTCGCCGGGGCCGGGAATGCCGGGCGGCCATCGCGTGGTTGGCACACTGGTGGTGATGTGTGCCCGGACGGGGCAGCGCACACCGGACATGCGGCGGCCCGTTCACGCGGACCCGCCGAGACGGGCCGCACACGAGGAGGCTTCAGCCAGGTGATCCAGCACCCCGTCCGTTCGGTACGCCGTTCCCAGTCCGCCGCACCCGCGCGCGGCCGGCTCCAGTCGCTCGTCCCGGGCCGCCGCCGCCCGCGCCGGATAGCCATGCTCAGCGTGCACACCTCGCCGCTGCACCAGCCCGGCACCGGGGACGCGGGCGGGATGAACGTCTACATCGTCGAGCTGGCCAAGCGACTGGCCGAGCTCGACATCGAGGTCGAGGTGTTCACCCGGGCGATCTGCTCGGACGACGCACCGACGGTCGAGCTGGCACCGGGCGTGCTGGTCCGGCACGTCACCGCCGGGCCGTACGAGGGCCTGGTCAAGGAGGACCTGCCGGCCCAGCTGTGCGCCTTCACCCACGGGGTGCTGCGGACGGAGGCGGGCCACCGCCCCGGCCACTACGACCTGGTGCACTCGCACTACTGGCTCTCCGGGCAGGTCGGCTGGCTGGCCGCCCAGCGCTGGGGGGTGCCGCTGGTGCACACCATGCACACCATGGCGAAGGTCAAGAACGCCGCGCTGGCCGAGGGCGACACGCCCGAGCCGGCGGCCCGGGTGATCGGCGAGACCCAGGTGGTCGAGGCGGCCGACCGGCTGATCGCCAACACCACCGAGGAGGCCGCCGAGCTGGCGCTGCACTACGCCGCCCGGCCGGACCAGCTGGCCGTGGTGCACCCCGGGGTCAACCTGGACGTCTTCCGCCCCGGCGACCTCGGGACCGCCGCCGCCCGCGCCCGGCTGGGCCTGCCCCAGGACGCCGCGGTGCTGCTGTTCGCCGGGCGGATTCAGCCGCTGAAGGCACCGGACGTGCTGCTGCGGGCGGTCGCCGCGCTGCTGGAGCGCCGCCCGGGGCTGCGCGAGCGCCTGGTCGTGCCGGTGGTCGGCGGGCCGTCCGGCACCGGGCTGGCCCGGCCGGAGAGCCTGCACAAGCTCGCCGCCCAGCTGGGCATCGGCGACGTGGTGCGCTTCCATCCGCCGGTCGGCCAGACCCGGCTGGCCGACTGGTACCGCGCGGCGACGGCCCTGGTGATGCCCTCGTACAGCGAGTCCTTCGGCCTGGTGGCGCTGGAGGCCCAGGCCTGCGGCACCCCGGTGGTGGCGGCCGCGGTCGGCGGCCTGCCGGTCGCGGTGCGCGACGGCGAGTCCGGAACCCTGGTGCACGGCCACGACCCACTGGCCTGGTCGCACGCCCTGGAGCCGTACGTCACCGACCCGGCGATGGTGGCCCGGCGCGGTGCGGCGGCGGCCCGGCACGCGGCCGCCTTCGGCTGGGACAGGGCCGCGGCGACCACCGCCGAGGTGTACGCCGGCAGCCTGGCCCGCCCGGTCGGGCGGCTGGCCGGGGCGCTGCGCCGCTGACCCGTGCACCCGGTGCGGGACGTCGGCTGCGCCCGTCCGGTACCGCCGAGTAACGTCAACCCCATGGCAATCCGCACCAAGGACGAGGCCCTGACCCTCCTGCGCACCGCCCTGGACGACGCCGGGGTGGCCTGGGAGCCGGCCGCCGCCGATCCGTACACCCTGGTGGCGACCCTCCCGGGCACCCGCAAGCTGAACACCGCCTGCGCCCTGCGGGTCGGCGACCACACCCTGTCGGTGAACGCCTTCGTGATCCGCCGCCCGGACGAGAACCACGAGGCCGTCTACCGCTGGCTGCTGGAGCGCAACACCCGCCTCTACGGTGTCGCGTACGCGATCGACGGGCTCGGTGACGTCTACCTGGCCGGCCGCCTGCCGCTGGAGGCGCTCACCCCGGACGCCGTCGACCGGCTGCTCGGAACGGTGCTGGAGAACGCCGACGAGCCCTTCAACACCCTGCTGGAGCTGGGCTTCGCCTCGGCGATCCGGCGCGAGTGGGAGTGGCGCACCAAGCGCGGGGAGTCCACCCGCAACCTGGCCGCCTTCGCCCACCTGTCCGCCCCGGCCACCGGCGGGATCCCGGCCGCCGACTGACCGGGCCGGGCTCGGTCAGGCGCCCGCCGGGGCCTTCTCGCCCTCCCCCGCGGGTGCCACCTCGACCACCGCGGCCGGACGGCGCTCCGTCGCACCCGTGCGACGGGCCAGCACCACGTACCCGAGCGCGGCGGCCGTCCCGATCGCCCCGCAGACCGACCACAGCACCGCCGGCCCGGCGTACTGCAGCAACAGCCCGCCGCCCGCCGGGCCGAGCAGCGAGGCGAGCGACCAGGACAGCGAGTAGACCCCCTGGTAGCGGCCCCGCCCGTGGGTCGGCGCCAGCTCGCTGACCAGGCCCATCATCACCGGGGTGTGAAGGATCTCGCCGACCGTCCAGACCGCCACCGACAGCGCGAACAGCCAGGCCGAGGACCCGGCCAGCGCGGCCAGCCCGAAGCCCCAGCCGGTGAGCAGGCAGCTGGTGATCAGCATCGCGGTCCGCGAGCGGCCCTCCAGCCACCGGGTCAGCGGGATCTGCAGCACCACGATCAGCAGCCCGTTCAGGCCGATGACCAGCCCGTACTCGGTGGACGTGATGCCGGAGGCACCCATGTCCACGGCCAGGGTGGTACTGCCCTGCTGGAAGACCAGGGCGACCAGCAGGGTCAGCCCGACCAGCGCCATGAAGGGGCCGTCCCGGAGCACGGTGAGCAGGCTGGTCCCCTCCTCGGCCTCCGCCGCGTCCCGGCCGGGCGTGACCTGCGGCCTGGTCTCCGGGATCCGGATGAAGATCACGACCGCGCAGACCAGGGTGGTGAGGGCGTCCAGCAGGAAGAGCGTGAGGTAGCCGTGGGTGGCGATCAGGCCGGCCGCGGCGGCGGAGAGGCCGAAGCCGATGTTGATCGCCCAGTAGTTCAGCGAGTACGCCCGGACCCTGTCCTCGGCCGGGACGAGGTCGGCGATGATCGCCGAGGTGGGCGGCCGGGTGGCGTTGTTGCACAGGCCGACCAGGAAGGCCACCACGGCGATCGCCGTCTGGCCGTCCACGAAGCCGAGCACCGCGGTGGACGCCGCGGTGCCGAGCTGAGCGGCGACCAGCGTCGGGCGGCGCCCGATCCGGTCGGTCAGCACCCCGGCACCGACCGCCGCGACCGCCGAACCGGCGCCGAACAGCGAGGCCACCAGACCCGCGTAGGACGCCGAGTACCCCCGTTCGGCGGTCAGGTAGAGGGCCAGGAACGTGACGACGAAGGATCCGAGCCGGTTCACCAGGGTGCTCACCCAGAGCCACCAGAACTGCCGGGGCAACCCGCCCACCGTCTCGCGCACCAGTCTTCGGATCCGGGGGTTGGCGGCCAGGGCGACGAGCATGTGGGGGCTCCCGAGGGCAGGCGTCCGCTGAGCGGCGCGGGCAGGCCCGGTCAGCCGACGTGGGTAAGTGGCAGATAACCGCCGCACAGATTACCCAGCCCTCCAAGGTCCCCACCAGGGGTTTTCCGGCCCTCCACTAAGCTGGGGGCCATGGCTGACACGACGTACCGACTCATCCTGCTCCGCCACGGCGAGAGCCAGTGGAACCAGAAGAACCTGTTCACCGGTTGGGTCGACGTCGACCTCAACGAGAAGGGCGAGAAGGAGGCCGCCCGCGGTGGCGAGCTCCTGGCCGCCGAGGGCCTGTTCCCCGACGTGGTGCACACCTCGCTGCTGCGCCGCGCCATCCGCACCTCGCAGATCGCCCTGGACAAGGCCGACCGCCACTGGATCCCGGTCAGCCGCAGCTGGCGCCTGAACGAGCGGCACTACGGCGCGCTCCAGGGCAAGGACAAGGCCCAGACCCTGGCCGAGTTCGGCGAGGAGCAGTTCCAGCTGTGGCGCCGCTCCTACGACACCCCGCCGCCGGTGCTGGCCGACGACGCCGAGTACTCGCAGGCCGGTGACGCCCGCTACGCCGAGATCCCGAGCGAGCTGCGTCCGCGCACCGAGTGCCTGAAGGACGTCGTCGAGCGGATGCTCCCGTACTGGTACGACGCCATCGTCCCGGACCTGGCCGCCGGCAGGACCGTCCTGGTCACCGCCCACGGCAACAGCCTGCGCGCGCTGGTCAAGCACCTCGACGGCATCTCCGACGCGGACATCGCCGGCCTGAACATCCCGACCGGCATCCCGCTGGTCTACGAGCTCGACGCGGACTTCAAGCCGGTCGCCAAGGGCGGCCGCTACCTCGACGCGGACGCCGCCGCCGCGGCCATCGAGGCGGTCAAGAATCAGGGCAAGAAGTAAGCCCGAAGCCCTCAGGGCCCCGCACCCGGTTCGCCGGGGCGGGGCCTTCGGCGTTCAACCGGCCGGTGTCTGCGGCGAGTTGGGGTCTGACGGGCGGGCCTTCCCGGCTGCGTCCAAAATGGTTCAGACCATTGACGGCCGGTGGCGCCGGCTCCTACCGTGAGGGCACCGAGCTGGCGCAGGCATGCCAAGGGATCCCCCATGTCCCGGGCCGCCGCACCCCCACGCGCGCGCGTCTGCGCCCCGGCGCACTCTCCATCCACCCCCACGGAGGAGCACCATGCGCACACGTCATCTGGTCGGGGCGGCCGTCGCCGCGCTCGCGATCCCGCTCACCCTGGCCGTCCCGGCCCAGTCCCACGGCTACATCACCACGCCGCCCAGCCGGGCCGCGCTCTGCGACGCGGACGCGAGCGCCGTCCCGTGGGACTGCGGCGACATCCAGTGGGAGCCGCAGAGCGTCGAGGGCCCGAAGGGCTTCCCCTCGGGCGGGCCCTCCGACGGCACCATCTGCGCCGGCGGCAACGCCCGCTTCGCCGAGCTGGACGACCCGCACGGCGGCGCCTGGCCGACCATGCCGGTGACGGCGGGCCAGCAGCTCACCTTCACCTGGAGGTTCACCGCCAGGCACGCGACCACCGACTTCAGGTACTACCTGACCAAGCCGGGCTACGACGCCTCCCGGCCGATCACCCGGTCCAGCCTCGACCTGACGCCCTTCCTGGTCGTCCCGTACGGCGGGGTGCAGGTGCCCAGCACGCTCAGCCACACCGCGACCCTCCCGAGCGGGCGCACCGGGCACCAGGTGGTCGTCGCGGTCTGGACGATCGCCGACACCGGGAACGCCTTCTACTCCTGCACCGACGTGCAGTTCTGACCCGCCGACCACAGGACGAGGCGGCCCGGGTGCACGACCGTGCACCCCGGGCCGCCTCGTGGTTCGGTGGCGGTGGAGTTCCTCAGTGACCGCCGCAGCAGCCGCCGTCCGCGCCGCCGCACTGGCAGGGCGCGCCGGACTGGCAGCCGCAGCCGCAGCCCGGTCCGCAGCCGCAGCCGGCCGCGAGGACGGGCAACAGCTTCGGGGCGGGCGGCTCGACGGTGTCGTGGGCGGTTGCCGGTCGGGTCGGGTTGGCCTTCATCGAGCTCTTCCCTCCTAGTGACGGGCACGCCGCGGTGCCCCACCGTCGAGTGAAGCCGCCGTTCGGCGGGAGCGTCAACGGGCGCGCGGTGGTGGGACGTACGGGGGACCGTGCGTCCGCACCACCCTCGCCACAGGTTTACTCACTCCCGGGGCGAGCGACGGTCACTCCGCCCCGGCAGCCCCCGCAGCCTCGGTGGCGGCCACGAACTCGGCCACGTGCTCGCCGGTCACCAGGTACACCACCCGCTTCGCGACCGACACCGCGTGGTCCGCGAAGCGCTCGTAGTAGCGGCCGACCAGGGTGATGTCGACGGCGGTCTCGATGCCGTGGTGCCAGCGCTCGTCGATCAGGTGCGACAGCAGTTCGCGGTGCAGGGCGTCGATCCGGTCGTCGTCCTGCTCCATCTCCAGGGCCTTGTCGACGTCCTTGGTGGCGATCACCAGGCCCGCCTTGGCCACCAGGCGCTGTGCGAGCTGGCCCATCTCCAGGACGGTGGACTGCAGGTCGGCGGGCACCGCCGACTCGGGGTAGCGCATCCGCGCCACCTTGGCGACGTGCCGGGCGAGGTCGCCGCAGCGCTCCAGGTCGGCGCTCATCCGCAGCGAGGTGACCACGATGCGCAGGTCGGTGGCGACCGGCTGCTGACGGGCGAGCAGGTCGATGGCCCGGTTCTCCAGCTCGTGGTGGAGGTCGTTGATCTTCTCGTCGGCGGCGATCACGCCCTCCGCCAGCGCCAGGTCCGCGTCGAGGAGAGCGGTGGTGGCCCGGCCCAGGGCGGAGCCGACCAGCCGGGCCATCTCGACCAGGCTGTCGCCGATCGCATCGAGTTCCTCGTGGTACGCGTCGCGCATGTTCTCTCCTCAGTAGCTGTGTCGGTGGCGGTGCCGACCGGTCAGCCCGTCCGACCGTCGTTCCGGCGCTCGGGCGACCGCTGCTGGTGGCGCGAATGGTACGCGCACACCCGAGACCCCGGCCGCCGTTCGGCGCACCGATCTCTCCCACACGGGCTGCATGGCCAACTCTCTGCCGTTCGGGCGACGGCGCACGGCCGCCGGAGTGAATCGGCAGCTACGTGGAGGTGAATTCTCGGGAACGCGTGGTCGATGCCTTGATCCAGCCCTTGGGGAGTGGCGCGGCCGTGCGCTTACGCTGGCCACATGGACGTGAACGTGGCCGCTGCCGCTGCCTGCGCCATAGCCGGGCTCGGCGTCGGCCTCACCGCCTCCATCGCCTTCCGCTGGAGCGAGCGCGAGCAGGCCAGGGGCAGGTACGCCAGCGGCAAGCAGTACGGCCGGTACCAGGCGCTCGGCACCGGCAACCCGGAGCCCCCGCTGCCGCCGGGGGTCGACACCGTGCTCTCCGTACTCCGTTCCTGCGCGATCGTGCTGGGCGAGGGCGACGAGGTGGTCAAGGCCAGCTCGGCGGCGTACGCGATGGGCCTGGTGCGCGGCGGTGCCGTCGCCGTGGACCAGATGCTCGCACTGGCCCGCGCCACCCGCCGGGACGGCGAGATCCGGCAGGTGGAACTGGAGGTGCCCCGCCCCGGCGCGGCCCGCGCGGCCGAGCCGCTCGCGGTCTCCGTCCGGGTCGCCCCGCTGGGCTCCCGGCTGGTGCTGGTGCTGGTCGAGGACCAGACCGAGCGCCGCCGGGTGGAGGCCGTCCGCCGGGACTTCGTGGCCAACGTGAGCCACGAGCTCAAGACCCCGGTCGGCGCCCTGTCCCTCCTCTCCGAGGCGGTGGCCGACGCGGCCGACGACCCGGAGGCGGTGCAGCGCTTCGCCGGCCGGATGCAGGTCGAGGCGACCCGCCTGGCCAGCCTGGTGCAGGAGATCATCGACCTCTCCCGGGTCCAGGACGACCGGCTGATGGTCGACCCGGAGCCGGTCGCGGTGGACGAGCTGATCGCCGAGGCGATCGACCGCTGCCGCCAGCAGGCCGCCGCCAAGCAGATCCTGATCGCGGCCGGCGGCATCGCCGGGCTCTACCTGCACGGCAACCGCGGCCAGCTCGCCGCCGCGCTCGGCAACCTGGTGGAGAACGCCGTCAACTACAGCCCGCCCCGCACCCGGGTGGCCATCGCCACCCGCCGTATCTCCAGTGCCGCGGCGCTCGGCGAGGCGGACGGCGAGCTGATCGAGATCTCGGTCACCGACCAGGGCATCGGCATCTCCGAGAAGGACCGCGAGCGGGTCTTCGAACGCTTCTACCGGGTCGACCCGGCCCGCTCCCGGCAGACCGGCGGCACCGGCCTCGGCCTGTCCATCGTCAAGCACGTCGCCGCCTCGCACGGCGGCACCGTCTCGGTGTGGAGCGTCGAGGGGCAGGGCTCGACCTTCACCGTCCGCCTGCCCGCCGGCCAGGCGCCCGCCGACGAGGAGCTCGACGCGGACGACCTCGGGGACGACGGTCCGGGCGGCGACGACCTCGCCGACGGCTCCGACTTCGACGGCTCCGACGGCTCCGACGGGGCCGCCCTCGCCGGCGACGGGTCCGACGACCGCGAACCCCGCCGACCCCGCGCCGAGCCCGGTGCCGACACCGCGGGGCCCGCCGCGGCACCCCGAACCCTCACCACGGACCGCACCGACCGTACGGCCCGTTCGCTCCCCGCCGGGGAGCGGCAAGTACCCCTGACAAAGACAACCCAGCTTGCCCCGGAGGCCTGATCGTGACCCGAGTACTGGTGGTCGAGGACGAGGAGTCGTTCAGCGACGCCCTCTCGTACATGCTCCGCAAGGAGGGCTTCGAGGTGGCCGTCGCCGCGACCGGCCCCGACGCCCTGGAGCAGTTCGAACGCAACGGCGCCGACCTCGTCCTGCTCGACCTGATGCTGCCGGGCCTGCCGGGTACCGAGGTCTGCCGCCAGCTCCGGGTGCGGTCCAACGTCCCGGTGATCATGGTGACCGCCAAGGACAGCGAGATCGACAAGGTCGTCGGGCTGGAGATAGGCGCTGACGACTACGTCACCAAGCCGTACTCCACCCGCGAGCTGGTCGCGCGGATCCGTGCGGTGCTGCGCCGCCGCGGCGAGGACGGCGGCGCGGGCGAGAACGGCGGCGGCCCGGGCGCCCTGGAAGCGGGCCCGGTCCGGATGGACGTCGACCGGCACGTGGTGACCGTGGACGGCGCCAAGGTCGACCTGCCGCTCAAGGAGTTCGACCTGCTGGAGATGCTGCTGCGCAACGCGGGCCGGGTGCTCACCCGCATGCAGCTGATCGACCGGGTCTGGGGCGCGGACTACGTCGGTGACACCAAGACCCTGGACGTCCACGTGAAGCGCCTGCGGGCAAAGATCGAGCCCGACCCGGGCGCGCCGCGCTACCTGGTCACCGTTCGCGGCCTGGGCTACAAGTTCGAGCCGTAAACCGCGGTCCGAGCAGACGCGGGAGGCCCCCGCCGGCAGCCGCCGGCGGGGGCCTCCGCATTGCCGTGACCGGCGTCAGTGGGCGGCCGGGGCGGTCGCCGACGCGGTGGCACCGGTGACCGGGGCGCCCGCGGCGGTGGCACCGGCCGACGGGGTGGCCGGCGCCGACGGGGCGGCCGGGGCGCCCGGCGTGGTGGCGCCGGCGGCCGGGGTGACCGGGGCGGTCGAGGCCGGGGAGGTGGCCTTGGTGGACGCGGCGGCCGGGGTCGGGGTCGGGCTCGGGGTCGGGCCGTAGCCCGTGTACAGGCCCGCGTCCGGGCTCACGGCCGCCTGGGTCTCGACCTTCTGGCCGTCCTTGAAGGCGAAGGTGGTGGTGGCGAAGCCGCCGATGTGGACGGCGGCCGCGCTGACGGCGGCGGAGGGGTTGCCCTGGCCACCGAGGATCACGGAGCCGCCGGCCGGCACGATGATGCTCGACTGCGGGGCGCCCGCGGCGTCCGCGAAGGTGGCGGCGGCGTTGCCGACGGTGATCGACTGCAGCTCCGCGGGGGTGCTGGCCGTGTTGGAGATGTTCACGACCACGTTGGCGGGGCCCGTGTAGTCGCCCGAGGTGCCGACCCCGGTGACGAGCACGATGTTGTTCAGTCGAAGGTTCGTCCCCAGGGTCGCCGCGGCGTTGTCCGGCTTGATCTGCAGGGTGTCCGGCGTGGTGCCGGCGGCGCAGGAGGACAGCGAGGCGATGGCGATGGCGGCGATGGCGGCGATGCTGCCGCGTCGAAGGCTGCGGCTCACGGCGGCGGCTACTCCTAGGTCACGTGTCGACAGGTCAGGTCTCAGATTATCGACCTCATTTATGCGCTCCTCACGGGGTGGTCCCCGTGTCGCACTCCCGGGGTCCCGCGGGGGCCGTCCGGCGGTACTGCCGGCATGGACGGGTCGTTCGGAGGACAAGCTTCGACCAAGATCGAATAACGATCGGGTCACGACCGGAAAAGCGGCGAAAGCTCAAGATCCAATCATGGTTGCGGGGGTGTTGCGCAAGGGTTTCGGCGGACCTCGGAACCGCCTCCGACCTGCGGGAAGCTCCCCTCGAACATCGGTCGCAGCACGTCATGGGGGTGGTTGTCAAGCCCCGAGACCGGCCCTGACCTGCGAAAACGCCCTTCGGGTGCGCCGCGAGGCGTGTTATTCTGGAAAGCCACGGAAGGGGTCCTGTCACATGACGTTCAAGGTTGGCGACACGGTGGTCTACCCCCATCACGGGGCCGCGCTGATCGAGGCCATCGAAATTCGCCAGATCAAAGGTGTGGACAAGACCTACCTGGTGCTCAAGGTGCAGCAGGGAGACCTGACGCTCCGCGTGCCCGCCGAGAACGCGGAGTTCGTCGGCGTGCGCGATGTGGTCGGCCAGGAGGGTCTGGACCGGGTCTTCGAGGTGCTCCGCGCACCGTACACCGAAGAGCCGACCAACTGGTCCCGTCGCTACAAGGCGAACCTGGAGAAGCTCGCCTCGGGCGACGTCATCAAGGTCGCTGAGGTCGTGCGCGACCTCTGGCGTCGCGAGCGCGAGCGCGGCCTCTCGGCCGGCGAGAAGCGGATGCTCGCGAAGGCGCGCCAGATCCTCGTCAGCGAACTCGCGCTGGCGGAGAACACCAACGAGGACAAGGCGGAGACGCTGCTCGACGAGGTCCTCGCCTCGTAGTGCAGTCGGGCTGCCGCCCATCGCCCACAGCGCCCGGTGCCGGCGCGCCGCTTCCAGGACGGACCGTCCGGGAGTGGTGCAGTGGCACTCCGGGCGCTGAGGCGT
Source organism: Kitasatospora sp. NPDC059648 (assembly GCF_042734825.1). Taxonomy (NCBI): domain Bacteria; kingdom Bacillati; phylum Actinomycetota; class Actinomycetes; order Kitasatosporales; family Streptomycetaceae; genus Kitasatospora; species Kitasatospora sp. NPDC059648. The sequence continues at coordinate 43,585 of NZ_JBHWDU010000003.1, forward strand.
GTCCGGACGACGCCCCCCGCCCGAGCCGGTCCAGGCCTGCAAGACCGTTTCTGCGCAGGTGTGCGGCAGGCAGTGGACCAGTGGTTCTTCGGAAGGGGCCCCCGCGCCCGCCGGGCACGCCAAGGCCATACCCACTTCGCCGAAGGAGTGAAACCTGAACGCCTCAGGAGCAGTCGCAGCAGCAGTGGTGCCCGCCGCCGGACGCGGTGAGCGGCTGGGGCCGGGCGCCCCCAAGGCCCTGCGGGAACTGGGTGGCGTGCCGCTCCTGGTGCACGCCGTACGGGCCCTCGCCCGCAGCCGGGCGGTCGGCCTGGTCGTGGTCGCCGCGCCCGCCGACGGGGTGGCCGAGGTGGTCGCCCTGCTGGACAGCCACGGGCTGGACGACAAGGACATCCGGGTGGTGGCCGGCGGCGCGACCCGCCAGGAGTCGGTCCGGCTGGGCCTGGCCGCGATCCCCGAGGAGGTCGGGATCGTTCTGGTGCACGACGCGGCCCGTCCGCTCGTCCCGGTCGAGGTGGTGGACGCCGTCGCGGCCGCCGTCCGGGCCGGGGCCGGGGCGGTGGTGCCGGCGGTGCCGCTGGCCGACACCGTGAAGCGGGTCGAGCCCAACCCGGGCCACCCCGAGCCGGTCGTCGACACGCCCGAGCGGGCAACCCTGCGTGCGGTGCAGACCCCGCAGGGCTTCGACCGGGCCACCCTGGTCGAGGTGCACGCCAAGGCGCTGGCCGAGGAGGCCGCGGGCGGCGCCGACGTCCCGCCCGTCACCGACGACGCCGGACTGGTCGAGCGCTACGGCGGCACCGTCGTCGTGGTGCCCGGTCACGAGGAGGCGTTCAAGGTCACCCGTCCACTGGACCTCGTGCTCGCCGAGGCCGTACTCGCCCGCCGGAGGGCCGCCGATGCCTACTGAGCCCCTGATCCCCCGGGTGGGGATCGGCACCGATGTGCACGCCTTCGAGGCCGGCCGCCCGCTGTGGGTGGCCGGACTGGAGTGGCCGGACGCCGAGTTCGGGCTCGCCGGGCACTCGGACGCCGACGTCGCCGCCCACGCGTCCTGCGACGCCCTGTTCTCGGCCGCCGGGATCGGAGACCTGGGCGCCCACTTCGGCACCGACCGTCCGGAATGGGCCGGTGCCTCCGGGGTGAAGCTGCTCGGCGAGGCGGCCCGACTGGTGCGCGAGGCGGGCTTCGAGATCGGCAACATCGCGGTCCAGGTGATCGGCGTCCGCCCGAAGATCGGCAAGCGGCGGGCCGAGGCGCAGGCCGCGCTGTCCGAGGCGGCCGGGGCGCCGGTCTCGGTGTCCGGCACCACCACCGACGGCCTGGGGCTGACCGGTCGGGCCGAGGGGCTGGCCGCGATCGCCACCGCGCTGGTGTACGAACGGCGTTGAGCCACCCGCTGGTCGGCCGACCGGAAATACACCGTTGTCGACGGGTGTTCACCGGATGTCGCGGGGGTCCGGATCGGTAGGGTTCGCTCCGGGCCCGTGCGGAGCTCGCCCTCGGGTCCGTACCGTCGCCGACCAGAAGAGGAAGAATCCGATGAGTGCTCAACTCTCCGACCGCGCCAAGGCGTTGATCGACGGCAAGAGCTTCGCCGTGATCTCCACGATCCAGCCAGACGGCAGCCCCCAGTCCTCGGTGGTCTGGGTCAAGCGGGACGGCGACGACATCCTGTTCTCCACCGTCCAGGGCCGCCGCAAGCACCTCAATCTGGTGAAGGACCCGCGCGTCTCGATCCTGATCAACCCGGCGGAGAGCCCGTACGAGTACCTGGAGGCACGCGGTTCGGTGACGATGACCACCGAGGGCGGTCGGGAGCTGATCAACGAGCTGGCCGCCAAGTACCGCGGCGAGGACGAGTACACCTGGGACGGTCCGGAGGACGTCCGGGTGGTCGTCCGGCTCTCGCCGCGCAAGGTGGTCGGCAGCATCTGACCGGCGGCGAGGCCGGCGTTTCCCCGGGATCGCACCACGCCGAATCCCGGGGAATGCCCTGTCGTTCCCCGGTAATGTCGCGGGGCACCCCCCGCTGCCCACTACGCTTGACGCTGTGAGCATTCGTCTGTACGACACCAGCACCCGCCAGGTACGCGACTTCGTCCCGCTTGTACCGGGTTGTGTCTCGATCTACCTGTGCGGCGCTACCGTCCAGTCGGCGCCACACATCGGCCACATCCGGTCCGGCCTCAACTTCGACATCATGCAGCGGTGGTTCGCCTACCGCGGCTACCAGGTGACCTTCGCCCGCAACGTCACCGACATCGACGACAAGGTGATCGCGAAGGAGCGCGAGCTCGGCACGCCGTGGTGGCAGATCGCCTACGAGAACGAGCGCGCCTTCAACGACGGTTACGCCGCGCTGGGCTGCCTGCCGCCGACGGTCGAGCCGCGGGCCACCGGGCACATCCCCGAGATGATCGAGATGATGCAGGGGCTGATCGCCAAGGGCCACGCCTACGCGGCCGACGGCAACGTCTACTTCGACGTGAAGTCGTACCCCGGCTACCTCGCGCTCTCCAACCAGAAGCTGGCCGACCTGCGCCAGCCCGAGGGCGAGGGCGAGACCGGCAAGCGCGACCAGCGCGACTTCGCGATGTGGAAGTCCGCCAAGCCGGGCGAGCCGAGCTGGGACACCCCGTGGGGCCGCGGCCGCCCGGGCTGGCACCTGGAGTGCTCGGCGATGGCCCACAAGTACCTGGGCGCGGCCTTCGACATCCACGGCGGCGGGCTGGACCTGATCTTCCCGCACCACGAGAACGAGATCGCCCAGTCCAAGGCCTACGGCGACGACTTCGCGGCCTTCTGGGTGCACAACGCCTGGGTCACCATGGCCGGCGAGAAGATGAGCAAGTCGCTCGGCAACTCGGTGCTGGTCTCCGAGATGGTCCAGCGCTGGCGGCCGGTCGTGCTCCGCTACTACCTGGGCGCCGCGCACTACCGCTCGATGATCGAGTACAGCGAGGACGCGCTGCGCGAGGCCGAGGCCGGGTTCGGCCGGATCGAGGGCTTCGTCCAGCGGGCCGTCGAGCGCTGCGGCAAGGTCGACGCGGCGCCCGAGGTGCCCCCGGCCTTCGCCGAGGCGATGGACGACGACCTCGGCGTCCCGCAGGCGCTGGCCGTCGTCCACACCGCCGTCCGCCAGGGCAACAGCGCCCTGAACGCGGACGACAAGGAGAGCGTGGTGGCGCGACTGGCCGAGGTCCGTGCGATGCTCGGTGTACTGGGCCTCGACCCGCTCGACCCGCAGTGGGCCGGGGCGGAGCGTGGCGAGGACCTCCACGGCGTGGTCGACTCGCTGGTCCGCCTGGTCCTGGACCAGCGGCAGGCGGCGCGCCAGCGCAAGGACTTCGCCACCGCGGACGCCATCCGCGACCAGCTCGGCCTGGCCGGGCTGGTGATCGAGGACACCCCGTCCGGCCCGCGCTGGACGATCAACAGCCAGTAACCCCATCTGACGATCGGGGTGATGGGTGGGCCGTACCGGACCGGTGCGGCCCTCCCGCATGACGTAGCGCATGCCGTCGGCCGCCGCCGCACCGAGCGGGGCGGCCGGGCATGCCGGACAGACAGGAAGTACAGCCATGGCCGGCAACAGCCAGCGCAGGAACCGCCGCAACCCCGGATCGAAGAAGGGCGCGTCTGTCGGTACCGGCGGGCACAGCCGGAAGGCGCTGCAGGGCAAGGGCCCGACCCCGCCCGGTGAGGCGCGCAAGGGCCACCCCAAGCAGCGGGCCGCCAACGCCGCGCTGAAGCGCGAGCGGGACGCCAAGGCCCGGGCCGGCATGCGCCGCGCGGGTGCCGGCGGCCGCGGTGGCCGCGGCGGCGCGGGCAGCGCCGAGCTGGTCTTCGGCCGCAACTCGGTGGTCGAGGCCCTGCAGGGCGACGTCCCGGCGAACGCCCTGTACGTCCAGCAGTTCATCGACAGCGACGACCGCGTCCGCGAGGCCTTCCAGGCCGCCAACGACCGCGGCATCCCGCTGATGGAAGCCCCGCGGCCCCAGCTGGACCAGATGACCGGCGGGATGAACCACCAGGGCCTGGTGCTCCAGGTCCCGCCGTACGAGTACGCCCACCCCGAGGACCTGCTGGCGGACGCCGCCGACGCCGGCCAGGACGCGCTGATCATCGCGCTGGACGGGGTCACCGACTCGCGCAACCTGGGCGCCGTGGTCCGCTCCGCCGCCGCCTTCGGCGCGCACGGCGTGGTCATCCCCGAGCGCCGCGCGGCCGGCATGACCGCCGGTGCCTGGAAGACCTCCTCCGGCGCCGCGGCCCGGCTGCCCGTCGCCCGCGCCACCAACATGACCCGCACCCTGGAGGCCTACCAGAAGGCCGGCCTGATGGTGGTCGGCCTGGCGGCCGACGGCGAGGCCGAGCTGGGCGACCTGGAGCTGCTGACCGGCCCCGTGGTGATCGTCGCGGGCAGCGAGGGCAAGGGCCTGTCCCGGCTCGTCTCGGAGACCTGCGACATGCGGGTGCGGATCCCGATGAGCGGCCTGACCGAGTCGCTGAACGCCGGTGTCGCGGCGGGCATCGTGCTGTACGAGGCCGCGCGGCTGCGCGCCAAGCGCTGAGCACGGCGGGCGTCCCGCCCGCAGGGGATCTTCCGAATTCCCCGTGATCCGAGTGGAAAGCGATCGGGCCCGACCGGGTCCGATCGCTTTTCTCATGATCACTTCAAGTATGCGCCGGACATCCACCCGGGAGAGTGTCCTAAGCGGCCGTCACCCGGTTAGACGGGGCGTGGACGTGGACACCAGAACACCTCGGCGCCCCCTGTTCGGCGGCGGCAGCACCGGGATAGACGCGGGCCCCGGGCTCGACACCGTCAAGGTGCCGTCGGACCCCGCGCGCCTCAGCAGCACCCAGGCGAGCTTCCGGCTCCGGCTCGGCGCCCCGGTCGCGCCGCTGATCGACACCCCGGTCGGACTCCTGTCCACCGGCGCCGCCTTCGGCGACCCGTACGCCAACCAGGGGCTGATCCGCCGTCCGCTGGTCACCCCGCAGGTCGTCGTACCCGCCTCCGCCGTCCCGGCGCTGGCCGGGTCGGCCGCCGGAGCCGCCGGCGGCGCACCGCGCCGCAAGGGCCGGGTCACCCCCGTCACCTGGACCGGCCAGGCGGCCCCCGGGGACCTCGCGGCCACCCGGCTGCTGGAGGCGGTGCGGACCAGCGGCTCCCCGGCGGGCGTCGACCTGGACGAGGCCGACACCCAGGTGCTCCCGGCCTACGCCGGCGCCCGGACCGTCCCCCGCCAGCCGCGCGAGGGCGCCGGCACCGCCACCGACGCGGGCATCGGCCCGGTCGGCGAGCCGCACGGCTGGACCCCCAGCGGCGAACTGCCCGAGGTCTCCGCCGCCGACGCGGAGGGCAGGCAGCCCTGGTACCCCGGGCGACGGGTCGACCTCGGCCTGGTGCTGCTGCCGCTGCGCGCCGTGCTGGGCTCGCTCTCCGTCTACGCCGGGTTCAGCAAGCTCTGCGACCCGGTGTACTTCGACGGCGGCGAGCGCGGCTCGATGATGCGCTGGCTCTCCTCGCTGCACCCGTGGAAGGTCGCCGAGCCGCTGCTCGCCTTCGCGATGGCGCACCCCGTCGGCTCCGGCCTGGTGGTGTCGTTCACCGAGATCGTGGTCGGTGTGCTCACCGTCCTCGGCCTCTGGCAGCGGCTCGCGGCCGGAGCGGCCATGCTGCTCTCGGCAGCGCTGCTGTTCACCGTCAGCTGGCGGGCCGTGCCGGTCTACGACGCCCCCGACCTGATCTTCCTCGCGGCCTGGAGCCCGCTGCTGATCGCCGGGGCGCCCTTCGCCTCGCTCGACGGACGGCTCAATCTGGAGGCCTGGCGGAGGATCGGTTCCGGCGCGCCGGGAGCCCTGCGCCGCCGGGTGCTGCGGCGGGGCGCGATGGTCACCACCGTCGTGGTCGGCCTGACCCTGCTACTCGGCTCGATGCTGGGTGCGGCCGTCCGCACCGGCGCCCGGCCGCACCACGCGCCGGGCCGTCCGGCCACCGACTACGGCACCCCGGTCTGGCCCTCGGGCAGCCCGTCCGGCGCCCCGGGCGGACAGGGCACGTCCACCTCGCCCCCGCCCGCCGCCCCGCACCCGGCCACCCCGACGCCGAGCGCCACCACGCCCTCCAGCGCTCCTGCCAAGCCGGCCGGGGCGTCGCCGAGCGGCAAGCACTCCGGCAAGGCCGAGACCGGCGGTTCCTCGCCGGCGGCGTCCGCCCCGTCCGCCGGGTCCGGCTCCGCGCCGGCCCAGCGGACCCCGGCCCCCGGCGGCTCGGGCACGGCGCCCAAGCCCAGCCCGAGCGGCGGCTCCGGGCTGCTCGGCGGGGTGCTGGGCAGCGGGCCGGTGCTCGGCAGCGGGCCGCTGACCGACCTGTCCGGTCGGCAGTCCTCCCGTCCGGGGACGCCGACGGCCACCTGAGGCCGCCGGACGCGCTACGGCCGGGTGCTCCGTGGGGGGAGCACCCGGCCGTGGCGCTGTGCTGGCAGCGTCTGCTGCCGGTGCCTGCGCGTGCGCGTGCGTGAGCTGCCTGCGCCTGGGCCCCTGCTGGGCCTGCGCTTGTGCCTCCGTCTACGCCCTCGTTACTGGGCGCTTTCGCGGTAGGCGGCGAGCTCCTTGGCCGCCTCGGTGAGGTCCTTCGCCGTGTCGATGGCGCGCCAGTACACGCCCAGCGCCAGCTGGTAGCCGGCGAGCCGCTTGCCGCGGGCGAGCTGGGGGAAGGTGGTCCGCTCGTGGTCGCCCACGTCCGGCAGCAGCTCGGCGAACTCCGGGCTGAACACGTACAGGCCGGCGTTGATCAGGAAGGGCGAGGGCGGGGCCTCGATGAAGTCCAGCACGTTGCCGAACTGGTCGGTCTCCACTGCGCCCCACGGGATGCGCGGGCGGGCCAGCGCGAGCGTCGCGACGGCGTCCCGCTCGTGGTGGAAGGCGGCCATGTCGCGCAGGCTGAAGCGGGTCCAGATGTCGCCGTTGGTGGCGTACCAGGGTTCGTCCGGCCGTGGCAACGCCTTCGCCGCGAGCTTCAGGCCGCCGCCCCGCCCCAGCGGCTCGGCCTCGACCACCGTGCTGACCCGCAGTGGCAGGTCCGCCTGGTCCAGCCACTCCTCCAGCACGTCGGCGAGGTGGCCGCAGGACACCACGACGTCGGTGACGCCCTCGGTGGCCAGCCATGCCAGCTGGTGGCCGAGGATCGGGATCCCCGTCCCCGGGATCTCGACCAGCGGCTTGGGGCGGTCGTCCGTGTAGGGGCGCAGCCGGGAGCCCTGGCCGCCGGCCAGGATCACGGCTTGGGTGACGGGCGTCGTGGTCGGCCGGGGCTGGTGCGGCTGCGCGGACGCGAGGTCGGCGGTGGGGCCGGAGTCAGCGGTCATGCCTGAACAATAGGACGCCCGGCGGCGGTTGACGCCGTCCGTCGCTCAGCGGCTGTCGGCTGTCCGGTCGTCGGCTCGCGGTCGACGGTTCGCCGTCGACGGGTGTCAGCCGGTGATGCCGGCCGCAAAGGAACCGTCGCAGACCGGGCGGGCGAAGGAGCGGGCCCGCTGCACGTCGCCCTGGTACTTGCGCACCGCGGCCTTGCCCAACTCGGTGGCCAGCGAGGTGCAGTACGGAGTCAGGGAGGGCTGCTCGCGCATCGAGCGCTCCAGCAGGTCCAGCGCGGCCGACGGGTTCTTGGCGCGCAGCTCGTCCAGCAGCGCCACCCGCAGCGAGTCCTGCGGGGCGAGGCCGTCCGTCTTGGTGGTGGCGGTGGCGGAGCGCCCGATCCCGGCGCCGTCGCCGCTGGACGCCGCCACGACCTGCTGGTCGAGCCCGGTCGGTGGGGCCCACGGGACGCGGGTCACGGCGAGGGTGCCGGTGGTCACCAGGACGACCGGCAGGGTCAGGGCGACGGTCTGGCCGATACGGCGCACAAGCTGCTTCACCCTCAGGAGAGTAGCGGTGAGTACGGGCCGGATCGCCCTCGGTTACACCATCGAGTGACAGGTGTCCGGGTTCGTCCCCGCGCGGTGTTGACGCGGGGGTGTACGGACGGAGCCCGCCGGACCGGGAGGGGTCGGACGGGCTCCGTCGCGTGTGCCGGCCGCCTCAGTCGCAGACGCTCAGGCGCACGCCGCTGCTGGCGGCGAAGACGTGGGTCTCCTGGGCGATCGGCACCACGTGGATGGTCTCGCCGCGGGTCGGGATCTGGCGGCCGGGCACCCGGACGACCAACTCCTTGTCCACGCCGCCGATCTGGGCGGTGCCGTAGACGAAGCCGTCCGAGCCGAGCTCCTCGACCACGTTCACCGTCACGGCGACGCCCTCGATGCCACCCGCCTCGACGATCTGGAAGTGCTCCGGGCGGATGCCGACGATCACCGTCTTGTCGGTGCCGGCGCCGGCCAGGTTCTCGCGCGAGATGTTGACGACGGAGCCGCCGAACTTCACCCCGCCATCCACCAGCGGCACCTCGACCAGGTTCATGGCCGGCGAGCCGATGAAGCCGGCCACGAACAGGTTGGCGGGCTTGTCGTACATGTTGCGCGGAGTGTCGACCTGCTGCAGCAGGCCGTCCTTGAGCACCGCGACCCGGTCACCCATGGTGAGCGCCTCCGTCTGGTCGTGGGTGACGTAGACGGTGGTGATGCCCAGGCGGCGCTGCAGGCCGGCGATCTGGGTGCGCGTCGAGACGCGGAGCTTGGCGTCCAGGTTCGACAGCGGCTCGTCCATCAGGAAGACCTGGGGCTGGCGGACGATCGCGCGGCCCATCGCGACGCGCTGGCGCTGACCGCCGGAGAGCGCCTTCGGCTTGCGGTCCAGGTAGTCGGTGAGGTCGAGGATCTTCGCCGCCTCCTCGACCTTGGTGCGGATGTCCGCCTTGTTCACGCCGGCGATCTTGAGCGCGAAGCCCATGTTCTCCGCGACGGTCATGTGCGGGTAGAGCGCGTAGTTCTGGAACACCATGGCGATGTCCCGGTCCTTCGGCGGCAGGTGGGTGACGTCCCGGTCGCCGATCCGGATCGCGCCGCTGTTGACGTCCTCCAGACCGGCCAGCATGCGCAGGCTGGTCGACTTGCCGCAGCCCGACGGGCCGACCAGCACGAGGAACTCGCCGTCCGCGATCTCCAGGTCCAGCGCGTCCACCGAGGGCTTGGTCGCCCCCGGGTAGATGCGGGTCGCCTGGTCGTACGTGACAGAAGCCATGGTCGTTCTCTCCTTCACCGGCAGGAACGTGCCGGACGATCCGAGTAAAGGGGGGTTCGTTCGTTCTTCGTCGGCCCGTCAGTGGTCTGTACCACTATCCGAACCGACTCCCGGCGACGCTACCTGCGCTTCCGCTGCTTGTCAGCCCCCTCCGCTCCGATTTCGGCATCGGTTCCATCACGCCCACCCCGCGCCCGCCCGCCCCGCACCCACCTCGCGGCAACCCCGCGCCCACCCCGTCAACCCCCGGATATCCCCCCACCCCGCCACCCCGGCCCGGTAGACTGCCCCCGGTGCCGCCGTGATCCTTCGCGGACGGCCACCGTGCCTCCTTAGCTCAGCTGGCCAGAGCACCGCTCTTGTAAAGCGGGGGTCGTCGGTTCGAACCCGACAGGGGGCTCTCAACGTGTGAAGGGTCGGCTCGATGTCGATCGAGCCGGCCCTTCGCCGTTGTCAGGGCCGGCGCTCCCCTCGCCGCGCCGGGCCCGCCGCCGCGCCGCCGCCGTTGTGGACGGCCGGGCATGGGTTGCCTGTTCGGGCCCCGCGTCAGTGCACGGAAGCCGCGTTCTTGACCAGGGTCTTGGTCAGGGCCACGCCGGCGGTTCCGGTGTTGCTCTGGTCGTTGTCATAGGTCGTCACCACGACGCTGCCGACTCGGGCGGCGACCAGCGTGCTGCCACCGGTCCAGTCCGGAGAGGTGATGACCGCCTGGAGCGCCTCGTCCCCGACGCCGGGCAGGCTCTGCAGGGCGACGGTCGCGGTGTAGTTCTGGCCGTTCTGCGCGACGGTGAAGGTGTGGCACGCGGTGAGGGCCTTCTGCAGGTTGGCCATGACCGTTTGCGCGTCGTTGCCCCGGTAGGCGTCCAGCTCCTGGGCGAACATGTCCTGCGACTCGTCCGTGTAGTCGTTCTGGGCGAAGGACGCGGCGTTGATCCCCGCCGCGCTGATCCATCCCGTCCCGTTGAGCATGTCGCACGCCTTGGGGGCCGGGACGGCGGAGGGCGAAAGCGGCGGGTTGAAGCCGTTGCCGGTGCTCTTGGTGCCGCTGGGGTCGAGCTTGAGCTTCTGCGGGAGCGCGCTGGCCGGCAGGAGCATGGCGTTCAGCTTGTTCCCGTTGGGGAGGGCGGCGGTGCCCGCGGCGGGGCCGGGGGCAGGTGCGGTGGCCGGTGCGGTGCCGGCGGACGATGCGGTGCCGGCGGACGCGGCGGGGGCTGCTGCGGTGGCCGAGGGGTTCGCGTTGTCCGGCCCGCAGGCGGCGAGGCCGAGAACCGCGGTGGCGCTGCAGGCGACCAGGACGGCCCGGCGGAGTCGCTGAGACATGGAGGGGTGTTCACCTTTCAGGCGAGGTCTGTGAGCGGCGCGCCAATCAGACCATGGCCTGTGAACCGCGTCAACACAAGAAGTCGCCGTGAGGTGGGTTGTAGGATTGTGCTGAGTCGCAGCGTCACGGGGAGGGGCCCACTCAGTGCCGGAGAACAGGACAGACGTCACCGCCGCCGGGATCGCGCGGTTGGCCGGTGTCGGCCGCGCCGCGGTCAGCAACTGGCGGCGCAGGCACGCGGACTTCCCCAAGCCCGTCGGCGGCACCGACACCAGCCCGGTTTTCGATCTGGCCGACGTCGAGCAGTGGCTGCGCGACCAGGGCAAGCTCGCCCAGGTGCCCCTGCGGGAACGGGTCTGGCAGCAGATCGAAGGGGATCCGGAGGGTGCGGTGACCGCGCTGCGGCTGGTCGGTGCCGTGCTCCTGCTGCGTGACCAGCCCACCCGCCGGCCGGAGCTGATCACCGCCGACGACCGCCGTCTGACCCGCGAGCTGCCTGGAGCGCTCGCCGAGGCACTCCGCGCCCGCCTGGGCGAGGACCACCCGGTACCCGTGCCGAGCGGGACCGAGCTGACGGGGCGTCTGGCGTTGCTGCGCGGTGGCATGGAGCTCGCGAACGAACTCGGCGCGCGTCAGGCGTACACGTTCCTGATGGGGCGCCACCTGGAGGCGGGGCCGCGACAGTACACGCTGACCCCCGCGCCGCTCTCTGAGCTGATGGCCGAACTCGCCGGCCCGGCCGAGCTGGTGCTGGACCCCGCCTGCGGATTCGGCGGCCTGCTCGGTGCGGCCGGTCCCACCACCACGGTGATCGGTCAGGAGGCCGATCCGGACCTCGCCGCGCTGACCGCGGTGCGCCTCGCCCTGCACACGGACCAGGAGGTGCGGATCCGGGTGGGCGACAGCCTGCGTGCCGACGCGCACACCGGCGTGCGCGCGGACGTCGTGCTGTGCCACCCGCCGTTCAACGAGCGCTCCTGGGGGCACGAGGAGCTCGCCTACGACACCCGCTGGGAGTACGGGCTGCCGCCGCGGACCGAGTCCGAGCTGGCCTGGGTGCAGCACGCCCTCGCCCATGTGCGCGAGAACGGCTGCGCCGTGCTGCTGATGCCGCCCGCCGCGGCGTCCCGCCGGTCGGGCCGGCGGATCCGGGCAGACCTGCTGCGGCGCGGCGCGCTCCGGGCGGTCGTCGCGCTGCCCGCGGGCGTGGCCCCGCCGTACGGGATCCCCCTGCACCTGTGGGTGCTGCGCCGCCCCGCGGCGGACGCGCCGCAACCGCAGCGACTGCTGCTGGTGAACGCGGCCGAGCAGTCGGACGGCGGGGAAAAGCTGCCTTGGCAGGAACTGCGCAACACGGTGCTGGCGGACTGGTACGCCTTCGACCACGACGGCGCAGCACCGGAGCGGCCCGGCGTCAGCCGCACCGTCCCGCTGGTCGACCTGCTGGACGACGACGTGGACGTGACCCCGGCCCGGCACCTGCCGATTCGGGCGGCGAGCACCGGTGGGGCCGGGCTGAGCGAGGTCCGCGAACGCCTGACCGATGCCCTGCGTAGCACCGTGGAACTGGCGCCGGTGGTGGGCGTCCAGGGCGCGCTCGCGCGCTGGCCGATGACCAGCCTCGGCGAACTGGCCAGGACGGGAGCCCTGTTGATGAGGACGGGCGGTGCCGGAGCCGGCACCGGCGGCCCGCCGGTCCTGAGCGAGCACGACATCGTGTCGGGCGGCGCCCCCTCCGGCGTGCTGCCCGAGGGCGAGGACGAGGAGCCGGTGCTCATCCGGGCCGGGGACGTGGTGATTCCCGTGCTCGGCCGGGGCACCGCGACCCGCGTGATCGACGAAGCCACCGCCGGTGCCGCGCTGGGCCGCAACGTCTACCTGCTGCGACCCGACCCGGCCACTCTGGACCCGTGGTTCCTGGCCGGCTTCCTGCGCAGCAGCGCGAACAACCGGCAGGCCAGCAGCTTCACCACGTCCGCGACCCGGATCGATGTGCGCCGGCTCCAGGTGCCCCGGCTGCCGCTGGCCGACCAGCAGCGCTACGGTGAGCGGTTCCGCGCGGTCGCCGCCTTCGAGGAGGCGACACGCCTGGCTGCCAGACTGGGCGAACTGCTCGTCCAGGGCCTGTACGACGGGCTGACGGACGGCAGCATCAGCCCGTCCTGACGGGCGGAGGTCGCCCGGCGGACGGGTCGGTAGGCTGACCCCGGCAATCACCGATCAACCTCCGCCGAGCAGGAGCTGGCCCATGTACGGCCCCGTCCCCACAACGCCGCCGCGTCGACGTGGCGCGCGCGTGTGGAGGGTGCTTCTCCGGGTGGTCCTCACCGCCGTTCCGGTGCTGACCATCGGCATGCTGGGCTGGATATCGATGCTGTACCTCGCGCTCGTGCACCGCCGCAGACGCGACTGGCTGATGCTCGTCGCGGTGGCGGCGGCGTCCGTCGGCGGGGTGGCGCTGATCGGGCCGTCCGGGAAGGACAGTTGGCAGGCCACCACCGGGGTGGTGCTCCTGCTCGGGACCGTGGTCTTCGTCCCGGCGTACTTCCTCGCCGTCGACCTGCGGCCGCAGCCCTCGGGCGGGGCGGTTCCCGGTCAGGGGACCCCTATGGCACCGCCGGCGGTGCAGCCGGGCCACCCGCCCGTGGGCCTGCCGCACCAGGACCGCATCGGGCAGGTCAGGGCCGGGCTCGACGAACTGAGCGCCTACCTCGAACAGCAGGAGCGCTCATGAAGGGTCGGCTCGTCGCCGGGCGGTACGAGCTGGCGACGCTCATCGGGCAGGGCGGCATGGGCCAGGTGTGGACGGCACACGACAACGTCCTGGACCGGCAGGTGGCGGTCAAGCTGCTCCGGACCGACCGGATGCCCGAAGCGGCGGAGGACTCCGCCGGAGTCAGGCGGCGCTTCGTCCGGGAGTGCCGGGTCACCGCCCAGGTCGATCACCCCGGACTGGTCACCGTGCACGATGCCGCCAGCGACGGCGACGACCTCTACCTGGTCATGCAGTACGTCCACGGCGCGGACCTGGCCGACCACCTGGCCGAGCACGATCCCTACCCCTGGCCGTGGGCGGTCGCCGTGGCGGCGCAGCTCTGCCCGGTGCTGACCGCCGTGCACGCGGTGCGGGCCGTGCACCGCGACCTCAAGCCGCGCAATGTCATGGTCCGTCCCGACGGCACCGTCGTCGTGCTCGACCTCGGTGTCGCCGCCGTCCTGGACTCCGACACCACGCGGCTCACCCTCACCGGCTCCCCCATCGGCAGCCCCGCGTACATGGCGCCCGAACAGGCCATGGGAGGCGAAGTCGGCCCGAGCGCCGACCTCTACTCGCTCGGCGTGATCCTGCACGAACTGCTCGGCGGCACCGTCCCCTTCACCGGTGCCTCCGCGCTGGGCGTGCTGCACCGGCACCTCCACGAGCCGCCCCTGCCACTGCGCCGGCTTCGGCCAGAGGTGCCGGAACCACTGGAGAACCTGGTCCTGTGGCTGCTCGCCAAGGACCCCCGGGACCGCCCGGCCGATGCGGCGGAGGTCTACCGCGCGCTGGTGCCCCTGCTACCCGGGCCTGCGTCGAACCGCATTGACGGCCCCGGGGTCCCGATGGACCCGACCCGTCCGTTCCGGCAGCCCTTCGCGCCCTGGCGCGGCGGGCAGCCGCCGTGTCAGTCACCGCACTCGCCGACCGTGCCCGCCGCGGACCCGCACCCGGGCCCTGCCGCACCCGTCGGCGGGACGGCCGAGATCGGCGCCGCCGTCAAGGAGGCCAAGGGGTTGCTGGACGCGGGTCAGATCACCCGAGCCGTGAGCGTGCTCGGCAGAGCGCTGTCCGGTGCCGCTGAGGCCCGTGGCCGGAACTCTCCCGTCGTCCACATGCTGCGGAAGCACTACGCCGCGACTCTGCTGGAGGACGGTCAGTTCCGCGCCGCGCTGTCGGAGTTCCGGCTGCTGACCGAGCAGCGCTCCGCCGAGGCCGGCTCGACCGACCCGCAGGCCCTACGCTTCCGCGTCGAGGCAGCGCAGTGCCTGGAACACCTCGGCGACCACGTCTCGGCACTCGCCGAGTACCGGTCCCTGCTTCCCCAGCTGGACCGGCTTGCCGACGGCGATCCGGCCTTCGCACTGGAGGTCCGCAGCCGCACAGCACACCTGCTCTTCGCGACCGGTGACCACACGGGCGCCCGCACGGCCCAGCTCCGAGTGCTCCTCGACACCGAGCGGCTATACGGCCCGCACCACCCGCTCGCCGCCGAAGCCCGGCGCACCCTCGACGAATGGGACTTGCGGGACGACAGGAGAGACCGCCGTCCGTAGCCACCACGCGATGAGTGAGGGCACGAAACCACGCGTTTTCTGGTCGGGCGGGGGCTTGTACAGCGGGGCGTCGGTTCGAACCCCACAGGGGGCTCGCGGCGGGACGGGCTGGCCCTTCGGCGTTGGCGGGGGCGGGCGGGGGTCAGTCCGGGGGGAGGGTGAGGGTGGCGAGGGCGCCGCCGGTGGGGTGGTTGGCGAAGGTGAGGGTGGCGCCGATGACGCGGGTGTGGCCGGTGGCAATGGTGTTCCGGTGGGTAGGTCGCGTGGACGGTGACCGGGGGTTCCGCCGCCGGTATCGCCGCCTCCGGTCCGACGGGAGCCCCGGTCGGGCGGGGGCCCTCGGTCGGGGAGCCCCGGTCAGGCCGGGTCCGCCAGCACGATGATGTTGTCCGTCCAGTGGCCGTCCGAGCCGATCCGTCCGCCGCAGGTGATCAGTCGCAGCGCGGGCCCGGGGGTGTCGCCGTACACCGTGTCGGTCGGGAAGCGGTCCTTGGCGGCCTGGAGCAGGCTGCGGACCTTGAAGTCCACGGTGCCGCCGTCCGAGCGCCGGATCCGGACCAGCTCCCCCGGGTGGAGTTCCGGCAGGTGCCGGAAGACCGCCGGGCCGTTCCTGGTGTCGAGGTGGCCGATCAGCACGGCGGGGCCGGCCTCGCCCGGAGTGGGGCCGTTGCGGTAGCAGCCGACCTGGTCGGCGTGGTCGGCCGTGGGCACCTGGACGGTGCCGTCGGCGTTCAGGCCGAGTTCGGTCACCGGGGCGTCCACGCTGATGGAGGGGATCAGCAGGCGGGTGGGCGGCGTGGCGGCGAGCGTTCCGGCACCGGCGGTCGGCGCGCCCGCGGGGGTGGTACGGCCGGACGCGGTCGGGGCGGGCGCGGTGGTGGCAGGGTCGTGGCCGGAGGTCTCGATCCGCACCACTGGGGCGCCCTGGCCGGACAGCGCGAGCGAGGTGCCGAGCACCACGCAGAGCAGGCCGGCGGCGCCGAAAATGCTCCGGCGCAGGATGCCCGGGCCGGGCCGGGAGGCGCGCCGCCGCCCGCGGCCGCCCCGCTTGGCGGTCCCCGCCGCCCGCGGCCGCCCCGCTTGGCGGTCCCCGCCGCCCGGGGCACCCCGGCGCCGCTTCCCCGCCCGGCCGGGTGCGGAGGAAGGGCGCCGGGGTGCCCGGCGGACCCGGGACGGCTGTCAGCCACGCGCACCGGAGCGGCGGCGCAGCACGGCGAAGTCCAGCGCGCCCGCGCCGACGGCCGCGACGGCGCCGCCGCCCGCCAGCACCAGACCGTTGCCGTCGGTCTCGCCCGAGCCGTCACCGGCCTGGGCGGCGCCCTTCGGCACCTCGTGGACCTGCGGCCGGGCATCGGCGGGGGCGGGCTGTGCCGCGGGCGCCGAGGCGGTCGGGCCGCCGGGCTTGCCGGAGCCGGCGCCGGAACCCGGCGCGGCTTCGGCGGCGGGGGTGGCGGAGGGACGGGCCGCGCCTGCGGCCCCGCCCGCCGGTGCCGCGTTGGCGGGGGCGTGGGCGGTTGGGGCAGCCTTGGGGGTTCCGTCGGCCCAGGCCTGGCCGCCGGTGACGACGGTCGCCAGCGCGGCGCCGGTCAGTGCGCAGACCGCCAGCATCCGACGGGCGGGCGAACGGTGGGTACGGCTCCTGCTCATGCGGTGGATCTCCTTCGTGGCTCTCATGACTCCGGTGAACGCGTCCTGGTAGCGAGACCGCGGCTCTCGCGAACGCCCCCGACCCGTACGGTCGGCCCTTGAGGCCGCGGCCCGTAGGCCGGTCGATGCGTCGTCAGTGACGGTAGGAAGGGCGTGTCGCGGTCCCCGCCCGGCCGGGTCACGGTCGCCCATCGGCTGGGTAACGGTTCCCGGGCCGAGCGGAACGGACCCGTGACGGAGCCGGTGACGGAACCCGTGACGGAACCGGCGACGGAACCCGTGACGGCAGCCGTGGCGCACGCCGGAACACCGTCGGTGACGCCGAACACATCCGGTGACATGCATCCGGGGCTGAGCACTTCCGCCCGCCCATCCGTACATCCCGGTGGGGGACAAACCGAGAGAAAGGTGGCAGCGATGAGCATCCTCTCCAACCTCCTGCCGACGCTGCGGAGCGACCGCGGCGACCGCGGTGGCCGCGGGTACGGCGGCCGCGGATACGGCGACGACCGCGGGGACTTCCGTGGCCGGGGCGACTTCGGCGACGACTTCGGCGACGGGCGTCGGGGTCTTCGCGGCCTGCGCCGCTGGAACCGGTGCTGACGGTCACGGGCCGGTTCGTGTTCCCTGCCCAGGACTGACCGGTGTGGTCCCTGCGGCGGTTGACGGCCGTCGACACGGGTGACGGCGACGGCCGGGCGGACCCGGTCGTCGCCCCGGCCCCGGCTGTGCCGCTGCGGCGGACCTTCCGGCAGTTCTGGCCCTACACCCGAGGCGGGAGGCGCTGGCTGATCCTCCTGGTGGTGATCGTCCTGCTCGGCCCGGTGGTCGACGCGGCGATGATCTGGCTGTTCAAGGTCGTCGTCGATGACGTGCTGGTGCCGCGGAGACTCGGGCTGTTCCTGCCGGTGGCGCTCGGTTACGCCGGGCTGACCCTGCTGGCAGGAGGCCTGGGCTTCGTCGACGAGACGCTCTCCGCCTGGGTCAGCGAGCGCTTCCTCCTCAACCTGCGCACGGACGTGTTCCGGCACCTCCAGCGCCTACCGTTGGGCTTCTTCGAGCGACGGCGGCTGGGCGACGTACTGTCGCGGCTGACCGCGGACGTCGAGGCGGTCGAGACCTTCCTGCTCTCGGGCGTCCTGGAGGCGGTGGCGTACGTCGCCGAGCTGGCCGTCTTCCTCGGCCTGCTGTTCTACCTGCGCTGGGACCTCACGCTGACGGCCCTGGTGGTCGCCCCGCTGTTCTGGATCACCGCCAGGCGCTTCTCGGTGAAGGTGAGGACCGCGTCCCGCGAACGGCGCCGCCGCAGCGGCTCGGTCAGCGCCCTGGCCGAGGAGACGCTCGGCAACATCGCCCTCGTTCAGGCGTACAACCGGCAGGCCTGGGAGCAGCAGCGCTTCCTGGGGGAGAATCTGGCGCGGTTCCGCGCGACCATGGCGGCGACCCGGCTGCGCGCGCTGTTCGAGCCGATCGTGGAGATGCTGGAACTGGCCGGCGCGCTGATCGTGCTCGGGCTGGGGGCCTGGGAGCTGACCCAAGGCCGCCTCACGCTGGGTGAACTCCTCGTCTTCGTCGCCCTGTTGAGCCGCCTCTACGGCCCGGTCAAGGGGATCGGGCAGCTCAGCAACGGCTTCTTCTCGGCCGCGGCCGCCGCCGAGCGGATCATCGAACTCCAGGACCAGAAGCCGGACGTGGCCGATCCGCCGAGACCGCTGCGCCCGGCACGGGTGCGCGGGGCGGTGGCCTTCGAAGGAGTGCGCTTCCGCTACCCGGACGCGCCCCGGTTGGCGCTGAACGACGTCTCCTTCTACGCCGAACCGGGCGAGACGGTCGCGCTGGTCGGGGAGAGCGGGGCGGGCAAGTCGACCGTTGCCAAGCTGCTGCTGCGCTTCTACGACCCGGAGCGCGGTGCCGTCCGACTGGACGGAATCGACCTGCGCGACCTGGCGCTGGCCGATCTGCGCAAGCACATCGCGGTGCTGCTGCAGGAGACCCTGGTCGTCCACGGCAGCGTCAGGGACAACATCGCCTACGGCCGTCCGGGCGCCACCGACGCCCAGATCGTGGCGGCCGCCCGGTCCGCCGACGCGCACGAGTTCATCAGCCGGCTGCCGGAGGGCTACGACACGGTGGTGGGCCAGCAAGGGCGGCTGCTGTCCGGCGGCCAGCGCCAGCGGATCGCGATCGCCCGGGCGATGGTCCGGGACGCTCCCGTGCTGCTGCTGGACGAGCCGACCACCGGGCTGGACTCGGAGTCGGGGCGGCGGATCCTGGAGCCGCTCGGGCGGCTGATGAACGGACGGACGACCATCATTATCTCGCACAACCTGCTCACCGTACGGAACGCCGACCGGATCGTCCTGCTGCGCGGCGGCCGCGTCGTCGCCTGCGGCAGCCACCGCGAACTGCTCGCCCAGGACGCCGGCTACGCCCGGCTCGACCGGGCCGTGACCCCGACCTGGGCCGCCGGATGATCCGCGCTCGATCCGGCGGCCGACCAGTCGGGCGACCAACCGGGCGACCAACCGGACGACGAGCCGGCCGACCAGCCGGAAGACCAGCCCTCGCCGGCCCGACCGACCGACACGCTCGACGAGTCGCTCCCCCCAGCGCGCCGTACGGTCCCCCCGTTCGGGGCGTGGTCCCTACCGCCCCTCCCGCAACTGCCGGAGCGTCCAGCCCGGGCCGAGGGTGCCGGTGTGCGCGGTGAAGAGTTCGGCCGCACGGCGGTAGGAGAGACGGGCACGGCCGGTGTGGGGACAGCGGTCGGCGGCTGGGGTGCCGGCCGGGGCGCGGCGGTCGGTGAGGAAGAGCGGGCCGCCGGAGCGGCCGGCGATCAGCAGCGGGAGCAGCCGGGCGGTGCCGCTGCCCCAGTGGAGCCGGGCGCGGTCGGAGCGGGGGTGGGTGCGGCGGCCGGGCAGGTCCAACCGGTCGGTGTCCAGGGCCAGTACGGTCTCGATGGCGCCGCCGGACTCGTGCAGCAGGTGCCACAGGGTCTGCTCGCGCAGCGGTGCCCGGCGGGCGAACAGGGCACGCAGCTGCTCCGCGGTCAACGGGCGGGCGGCCCCGGCCGGTTCGGGCAGTGGGCTGGGGTGCAGGCCGGCGCTCGGGTCGCCGTCGATCCAGCCCCGGGCCCGCCACCAGGCCACGGCCCCGCGCAGGGTGGAGAGTTCGCGGTTGAGCGTGCGCGGGTCGGTGTCGGCGGCGCGCCGGGCGACGGCGCCGCGCAGCCGTTCGGCGGCGTCGGGGTGGTCGAGCAGCGCGAGCGGCAGCACGGGCGGGCGGGCGCGCCGCCGTCCGGGGCCGATGGGGGCGGGCCGGTCGGCGAGCGCCCAGGCCCAGGTGTTCAGGGCGATCCGGTAGATCCGCCGGGAGCCCTCGGCGAGCCCGGAGGCGGCCAGGTAGCGCTCGACGGCGAGGCCGTACTCGACCGGGGGGAGTTCCGTCACGTCCGCCTTCTTCCGCAGTAAACGAGCCGAACCGGCACTCCGGAAATATATCCGACATCCGCAGTAAAGCGCAGCTCAAAGGCCATTCGGCGGGCTATTTACTGCGCCATGGACCAATCTCCCGAGAATTGATGCCAAAAGGCTCAGGTTTTCCGCCGGAAACCCTTGAAGACGTTCCCCCGCGAGCGCAGACTGGCTGCCCATGGCAGTGGAAACAGAACGGATCCCGGCGCCTCCGCGGCGCCCGGGAGACCGTCTCGCCGTGCTGGGCGAGCGCGAATTCACCCGCTTCTTCATCGGGTACACCACCTCCCTCCTCGGCTCCTCGATGGCGCCGGTCGCGGTCGCCTTCTCGGTGCTCGACAACGGGGGGAGCGGCACCGAGGTCGGCTGGGTGCTGGCCGCCCGGATCCTTCCGGTGGTGCTGGTCCTGCTGGCCGGCGGGGTGATCACCGACCGGCTGGGCAGCCGTCGGCTGATGCTGGGCTCGGAGGTGCTGCGCGGCCTCGTTCAGGCGGTGTTCGCCGCGCTGCTGGCGGCCGGGCACGCGCCGGTCTGGGCGATGGTCGCGCTGGTGGCGGTCTGGGGGATCGGCGAGGGGCTGTTCATGCCCGCCTTCGGGGCGATCGTGCCGCAACTGGTGCGCCGCAGGGAACTGCTGGCGGACGGCAACACCCTGCTGGCCCTGTCCCGTTCGGTGTCCACGGTGGCCGGCCCGGCGCTGGCCGGCCTGGTCACGGCGGTGCGGGGCCCGGCAGTGGTGCTGCTGATCGACGCGCTGACGTACGGCGTCGGCGCCCTGGCGCTGGCCGGTCTGCGGCTGCCGGACCGCCCCCGTCCGGGCGGTGGGGGTTCGGTGCTCGGGGAACTGCGGGCCGGCTGGACGGAGTTCACCGCCCGCCCGTGGCTGTGGATCACCACCGCGCAGATGGGCCTGTTCAACCTGCTGGTCTGGGCCCCGTTCCTGGTGCTCGGCCCGCTCGTCTCGCAGCAGCGGCTCGGCGGCGCCCGTGCCTGGGGCCTGGTGATGGGCGTGTACGGGGCCGGCGCGGTGCTGGGCGGGCTGCTGATGCTCGGCCGCCGCCCGGAGCGGCCGCTCGCGGTGGCCACCGTGGCCGCCCTCGGCTGGGCACTGCCGTCCGCCGCGCTGGCGGCCGAGGCGCCGTCGGCCTGGCTGGTCGCCGCCGCACTGGTGGCGGGGGTCGGTTCGGCGGTCTGCGGGACGCTGTACACCACCACGACGCAGCACTGGGTCCCGCCGGAGTTGCTGGGCCGGCTGGCCTCCTTCGGGGCGGTCGGCTCCTTCGCCGTCGGCCCGCTCGGGCTGGCGGCGGCCGGTCCGTTGGCGGCCCGGTTCGGCACCGGCGGCGTGCTGTCGGTCGGAGCTGTCTGGCAAGTGGCCGCCGGGGCCGTAGTGTTGGGCCTACCGGCCGTACGGAATCGCCGCTGGGAGGAGGGCCCGGACCACTGACTCACCCCTCGGACGGCTCCGGGGCGCACCCCCGGCCGGTACCGGTGCGGCCCACCGCGCACCGCACCCGGCCGGCCCCGGAGCGCAGCCGGTCGCTCCGCCCACGCGTGCGTGCCTCCGCGGCGGGCGGGGTGGCCGGGTCGGCCGTACCGTGGACGGAGGGGGTACCGAGGAGGTGCACCATGCCCGGTTCGCTCACCATCAGCCACCACCAGAGCGCGGCCACCCTGGACCACGCGGACGCGGAGCGGCTGGCCACCGTGCTGGCCGACCTGGCGTACCTGCTGGAGATCCCGGGACCGGACCGGATCACCGACGCCCAGGTCGCCGTGCTGTGCGAGGGCCGCGCGCCGGACCGCGCCGAACTGGTGCACTTCTGCGCGTCGGCAGCCCGCAGCCTGAAGGGGCAGCTCTGACCGGACCGACTGAGCGCCCGCCCCGCCCGCCGTACGATGGCGCGCGGGGCGCCCCGGTCCGGAGCGCCCCGGGGTCGCCGGGTCGGCCGGTGGCCGATCCGGTGGAGGGTGGGGGCCCGAGCGTGCCGCAGTCCTGGTCGTTGTCCTGGTTGACCGTGCCGACCCCGCTGCCCAGCGGCCCGATGCACATCGCGGTGACACCGCTGGGCGTGGCGGCCGCAGGCTACGGCGGACGGGACGGCGAGAGTCCGCCGTGCACCGACCCCGCGAAGATCGCCGCCGTCACCGAGCGGATCGGCGCCTACCTGGCGGGCCGCACCCGGGAGTTGGGCCTGCCGATCGACTGGAGCCTCAGCTCCGGTCCGCACCGCGCCGTGCTGCGGACGCTCTGGGAGCAGGTGCCGTACGGCCGGACCATCACCTACGGCGAACTGGCCGCCCGCAGCGGGGTGTTCGCGGACGTCACGGAACCCGGCCTGGCCGCCCGGACGGTCGGGCAGATGATGGCCGCCAACCCGGTGGCCCTGCTGGTGCCCTGCCACCGGGTGGTGGCGGCGGACGGCATCGGCGGCTTCGGCGGCGGCCGGGTCGGGATCGACGTGAAGCGCTGGCTGCTCACCCTTGAGGGAGTGCTGGAGCCGACCCTGGACTGGAACGGCCCGGTCTAGGCGTCCGTCCGCGGGCGGAGCGTCCGGGGCCTCGTCCGGGACGGCGCGCGGCCGCGGCCGCCCTGCGGAACGGGGCGCGGGAGGGGAGGCGGATGGGGGAAGATGGGGCGCTGCATTCCGACGGGGTCGAATGGACGGTCGAACGAATATCGATCAGGCGATCTATTCGTGCTATTTGTTCGGTTATCCAGAACCACTCGAACGAGTGATTGCGGGTCGCCTCCGAACGGGCCCACCATGAAGTCGCGAAAAGAATGTGCAAGGCGACACTTCATCGGGCACGCGAAGGGCTCCCCCTATGTCGACCGAAACCAATGCCGGTATTCCCGCGCCGGGCGGGCAGCCGGAGATCCGGCAGCAGCAGTCCCTGAGCACGGCGGGCGCGCGGAACCTCGCCACGACCACCAAGTCCGCGCCCCAGATGCAGGGCATCAGCCCGCGCTGGCTGCTCAGGACGCTGCCCTGGGTGCAGGTCTCCGGCGGCACCTACCGGGTCAACCGCCGCCTGCGCCACAAGGTCGGCCGCGGCCGGGTGAGTTTCGTCAAGACCGGTTCGGAGGTGCGGATCGTGCCGCAGACGCTGGCCGAGGTGCCGGTGCTGCGCGGCTACGAGGACGAGGCGGTGCTGGAGGAGCTGGCCGGCCGCTTCGTGCAGCGGCAGTTCGACGCGGGTGACGTCCTGGTGACGGCCGGCACGCCGATCAGCGAGGTCTTCCTGATCGCGCACGGCAAGCTCGACCGGCTCGGCACCGGCAAGTACGGCGAGGAGACGGTGGTCGGCACCCTGGCCGACGGCGACCACCTGGGCGACGAGGCGCTCCAGGAGGAGGACGGCAGCTGGCCGTACACCGTCCGCGCCGCCACCGCCGGCACCGTCATGGTGCTCGCCTGGCCGTCCTTCCAGGAACTGCACGACCGCTCCGAGTCGCTGCAGCTGCAGATCATGGAGTACCTGAACGGCTTCCAGCAGGCGCAGAACAAGTACGGGGAGGCCGCGATCGACCTCTCCGCCGGCCACCAGGGCGAATACGACCTGCCCGGCGCCTTCGTGGACTACGAGCTCAAGCCGCGCGAGTACGAGCTGAGCGTCGCGCAGACGATCCTCAAGGTCCACAGTCGCGTCGCCGACCTCTACAACAAGCCGATGAACCAGACCGAGCACCAGCTCCGGCTGACCATCGAGGCCCTGCGCGAGCGCCAGGAGCACGAACTCATCAACAACCCCGAGTTTGGCCTGCTGGAGAACGCCGAGTACGACCAGCGGATCCAGACCCACTCGGGCCCGCCCACACCGGACGACATGGACGAGCTGCTCAGCCGCCGCCGCGGCACCAGGATGTTCCTGGCGCACCCCAAGGCCATCGCCGCCTTCGGCCGGGAGTGCAACAAGCGCGGCCTCTACCCGGGCACGGTCGAGGTCGAGGGCAAGCAGGTCAGCGCCTGGCGCGGGGTGCCGGTCTTCCCGTGCAACAAGATCCCGATCGTGGGCGGGCACACCAGCTCGATCCTCGCGATGCGCGTCGGCGAGGACAACCAGGGTGTCATCGGCCTGCACCAGACCGGAATTCCGGACGAATACCAGCCGAGCCTTTCGGTGCGGTTCATGGGAATCGACGAGAAGGCCATCATTTCCTACCTGGTGAGCGCCTATTACTCGGCCGCGATCCTGGTTCCGGACGCCGTCGGCGTCCTGGAGAACGTGGACATCGCCCAGCACTGACGACAGCCGCCTACTCGGCCTCCGAGCCGAAACCGCGCCGCCCGGCCGGGGACACCAGCCCCGGCCGGGCGGCGCGCCGCGGCGCGTACGGCCACCGGCCCGCCGCCCCGGCGCACCCGGCCGCCCGACGGGCCGGCCGTCCCACGACAGGCGCCCTACAGGGGGAGGAACCCATGACGAGCTCCACGCTGGAGCGGGACCACAAAGAGGGCCACGAGGCGGCCGACATCCTCGCCCGCGCCCGCGGGCTGGTCGACCCGGTCCTGCGGGCCGCCGTCGACTCACTGCCCGGCACGATGCGCAAGGTGGCCGGCTACCACTTCGGCTGGTGGGAGGCGGACGGCACGCCCTCCGAGGCCTCCTCCGGCAAGGCGATCCGCCCCGCCCTGGTCCTCGCCGCCAGCCAGGCACTCGGCGGCACACCGGGCGCGGCCGTCACCGCGGCCGCCGCGGTGGAGCTGGTGCACAACTTCACCCTGCTCCACGACGACGTCATCGACCGGGACGACACCCGCCGCCACCGGCCCACCGCCTGGCGGGTGTTCGGCACCACCGAGGCCATCCTGGCCGGCGACGCGATGCACTCCCTCGCGCTGCGTCTGGTCGCCGAGGACGCTCACCCGGCCGCCCGCGGCTCGATCCGCCGGCTCGCCGACTGCGTGGTCGAACTCTGCGAGGGCCAGCAGATCGACTGCGCCTTCGAGCAGCGCAACGACGTCTCGCTCGCCGAGTGCCTGGCGATGGCCGAGGCCAAGACCGGCGCACTGCTCGGCGCCGCCTGCGCGATGGGCGCGCTGTACGGCGGCGGGACGGAGGAGGCGGCGCAGGCGATGGACGGCTTCGGCCGCGAGATCGGCCTGGCCTTCCAGCTGATCGACGACCTGATCGGCATCTGGGGGGACCCAGCGGTCACCGGCAAGCCGGTCGGCGCCGACCTGGTCGCCCGGAAGAAGTCGCTGCCGGTGGTCAAGGCGCTCGGCTCCGGCACCGCCGAGGGCGCCCGGCTCGCCGAGCTCTACGCGCTCGAATGTCCGCTCAGTGCCGAGGAGTTGGCGCAGTGTGCGGCCGCCGTCGAGTCGGCCGGCGGGCGCGGCTGGGCGCAGGGCGAGTCCTGCGAGCGAATGGCCGCGGCGATGGCCCAGCTGGCCGTGGCCGTACCGGAGCCGTCGGCGGCCGACGAACTGCTGGCCCTCGCCGAGCTGGTGACCCGCCGCACCCACTGAGCCGCGTCGGGCGATCCCGGCTCGGAGCGGGGGGGGGGGCCGGGCCCCCGCCCGCGCCCCCCCGGGGCCCGCCGGGGTGGTTTACACAAAAAACAGCCCCCCAGAACAGAAACCACCGCGGGTGGG
>NZ_JBHWDU010000003.1:69138-136832 GCF_042734825.1 Kitasatospora sp. NPDC059648
GCCCCACCATTTTCGCCGTGTGGGGAGAGCCCGGGGGGGGGGGTGTGGTGCCCGCGGCCGCCGGCCCCGTCCGACCGGTCGCCGGCTGCGCGCGGCTCACCCGTGCGCGGCCAACAACCGCTGTTCCTTGGCCGGTTCGATGCCCTGCTTGAACGGTGACCCCGGCGTGCCCTTGCGCCCCTCGGCGTCGGTGTCCTCGACCGGCCCCCGGGTGCGCAGCCACTCCCAGGTGTCCCGGGCGGTCTCCGCGAACGGGCGGCAGCGCAGTCCGGCTGCCCGGGCGCGACCGCTGTCGACCTGCCAGATGTACGCCCAGTCCGGCAGGTCTGGTGCCCAGAAGGGGAGTTCGGACCAGGGCTCGACCCGGTCCGGCCCCTCGGCCAGCAGCGGGCCGTCGTCGATCCGGACCAGTTCGGTGCCCGGGGCGCCCGCGACCTCCCGGCAGGTCTCCAGCCACTGCCCGAAGGTGAGCTGCCCGGGCGGCGCCGTGGTGAGGTAGCGTCCCGCCGTTCCGGCCGTCAGCAGGTCGAGTCCGAAGGCGGCGAAGTCCCGGACGTCGATCACCTGAACGGCCCGCCCCGGATCGCCGGGGGCGAGCACCCGCCCGCCGCGGGCCATCCGCTCCAGCCACCAGGGCAGTCGGCCGCCGAATTCGTACGGCCCGACCAGCAGCCCGCTGCTGAGCACCAGCGTGCGGTCGGTGCCGAAGCCCGCCCGCGCCGCGCGCTCGCCGCCCGCCTTCAGCTCACGGCCGAACGGCCGGCCGGGCGGGGTGTCGGCGGGGCAGGGGAGGAGCGGGGAGTCCTCGGTGATCACCTGGGTGGCCCAGTCGGCGCAGGCGTGCACCGAGGAGACGAAGGTGTAGTGGTCGGCCCGCTCGCGCAGCAGCCGCACGGAGAGCGCGACCTGGGCGGGCTGCTGGGCGGAGGTGTCGACGACGGCGTCCCAGCGGCGGCCCGCGACCAGCCGCGCCAGGTCCTCGGCGCTGTCGCGATCGCCCCGGACGGCCTCGACCCCCGGCAGGTCGGGGGCGCGGCGGCCGCGGTTGAAGGTGGTGACCTGGTGGCCGCGGGCGAGCGCCTCGACGGCGTAGGCGCGTCCCAGGAAGGACGAGCCCCCGAGCAGAAGGATCTTCATACCGCCCAGCCTGTCCCGGCGGCCCCGCCCGTACGCCCGGCTTAGCGCTGAGCAGAGCGCCCGGCAGGTGTGCCGGGCAGGGCGCCGACGGGCGCGCCGACCAGGACGCGGCCCGCCGTGCCGCCCGACGTGCCACCCCACTCGGCCCCACTTAGCATCCGAAATGTACCGATATGAGTCGATCCATGATCTGATCCGGCCTGGGAGAGCGACAGCATGGTCAACCCGGCACTCGTCGATCCGGCCACCATCCGCGCGACCGCGGCCGAGGCCTGGATCCGCGGCCATCCCCTGCTGCGGACCTACCGCACCCTCTACGCCCAGGCCCTGGACGACGCGGACCCCGGCTACGTCGGCGGCTTCGGCGTCTTCCACCACACCGCGCGCCCGGCCACCCCTGCCGACACCGACGCCGTCACCCCCGACGTCGACACCCTCCCCTCCCGCGCCTGGCTCGACCTGCGCGCCGAACCCTGGGTGCTCTCGGTCCCCGCCCAGGACGGCTACCACGTCCTCGCGGTGCAGGAGCTCGACGCCCTGCACGCCGGGTTGATCGGCTCCCGGACCACCGGCCAGGACGCGGGGGACTACCTGGTGGCCGGCCCCGACTGGCAGGGCGAGCCCCCGTCCGGCCTCAAGGGCGTGATCCGCACCGCCACCCGGCTGGTCGGTCTGGCCGGCCGGACCCGCCTCACCGGGAACACGCCGGCCGACCTCACCGCCCTGCGGGCCGTCCAGGACCAGTACCGGCTGCGCCCGCTGCACGAGTACGCCGGGACCCGGGCGCCTGCCCCCGCCCCCGAAGCGGTCTGGCCGGTCTGGCGAGACGAGGTCCTGGAGGGTGTCGAGTTCTTCACCTTCCTGGACTTCCTGCTCGGCTTCTTCCCCCTGACCGACGGGCTCCCGCCCGCCGAGACCGAGCTGCGCGGCCGCCTCACCGACCTCGGCATCGACGGCCGCGGCGAGTTCGAGCCCGCCGTCCTCCCGCTGGAGGTCCGCGCCGAACTCGACCGCGGGATCGCCGACGGCCGCGCCCGGCTGACCCGTGCCCTCGCCGAACTCCGCGACTGCGCCGAGCTGTTCGGCTCCCGCGAACAGCTCGGCGCGGACTTCCTCCGGCAGGCCGTCGCCGCCGAGCTCGATCCGTACGGGCTGCCCGCCGAGGAGGTCTGGTACGGCCGCTGGGCGGCGGACAGCGAGGGCCGCCGCCCGCCGAACGCCAGCGACCGCGACCACCTGATCCGCTTCGCCCCGGACGCCCTGCCCCCGGCCCGCTTCTTCTGGTCCGCGACGATGTACGCGCTCCCCGGCCACCGGCTGGTCGACAACACCCTGGACCGCTACTCGGTCGGCGGCCACACCCCCGGCCTGGTCCGCGACGGGGACGGCGGCCTCACCCTCTACGTCCAGCACAAGCGCCCCGCCGCCGCCGACCACTCCGCCAACTGGCTGCCCGCCCCGGACGGCCCGTTCGCCGTCGTGCTTCGGATCCACGGCCCGGAGGCGGAGGTCCTGGACGGCCGCTGGCAGCCCCCGCCGCTCACCCCGCGCTGACCGGCTCCGCCGCGGGCGCCGCTCCCGGCCCCGTCCCGGCCCCGTCCCGGCCCCGTCCCGGGCCCGTTCCCCGAACCGGCCCCCGCGCCCCCAGCCCCGACCCGATCCGACGAAGGACCCCCGATGAACCTGCCCGAGCTGGAGGCCCTGGCCGCCGACGCCTACGTCTACGGCTATCCGCTCGTCGCCGGCCTCACCATGGTCGAGCGCTTCGCCAAGGGGGGCCTGGGCACCCTCCCGGCGGCGCCGCCCAACCACTTCAGCCACGCCACCCGGCTGGCCGGCCCCGGCGACCAGTTCGTCTCGGTCAACAACGACACGATCTACTCGATCGCCCAGCTCGACCTCTCCGAGGGCCCGCAGGTGCTGCACGTCCCGGACACCGCCGGCGCCTACTACGTGCTGCAGTTCATCGGCGCCTGGACGGACAACGTCGCCTACCTCGGCAGCCGCGCCACCGGCACCGACGCGCAGACCTGGCTGGTCGTCCCGCCCGACTGGCACGGCACCGCCCCGCACCCGGACCGGGTGATCGAGCTGCCCACCACCCTGGGCACGATCGTCGGCCGCTTCGCCTGCAACGGCCCGCGCGACCTCCCGCGGGTCAGGGGGCTGCAGGCCGGGCTCCGCCTGGAGCCGCTGGAACCCGGCGGCCTGGTCGCCGGACTGCCCGAGCCGGACCCGGAGGTCCCCGAGCGGCTGGCCTTCTTCGAGCGCCTGAGGGTGTGGATGCAGGCCTTCCCGCCGGCCACCCCCGACATCGAGTACCAGCGCCGCTTCGCCCCGCTGGGGCTGCTGGACGACGGCACCTCGCCGTACCGCGCGGCCGCCGCGGAGTGGACCCTCGCGCTCGCCAAGGGCCTGGCCGCCGGACGCGAACGGGTCGAGGACGCCACCCGCGCGCCCGAGGAGCACCCGCCCGGCGAGTGGCGCTGCGCGCTCCACCTCTTCGACTACAACCTCGACCACCTGGGCCCCGGCACCCTGGACGACCCCGAGTGGCGCATCCCCGACCGCCGCGCCGCCTACCTCAGCCGCGCCGCTGCCGCCCGGGCCGGCCTCTGGGGCAACCACGCCTACGAGGCCGCGTACGCGGTGACCTACGACGACTCCGACGGCCGCCCGCTCAGCGGCGCCAACAGCTACACCCTCCACTTCGAACAGCCCCCGCCGGCCGAGGCCTTCTGGTCCGTCACGATGTACTCGGTGCCGGACTACTACCTGGTCGAGAACCCGATCAACCGCTACTCCATCGGGGACCGGACCCCCGGTCTGGTCTACGGCCCGGACGGCTCACTGACCGTGACCCTCCAGCACGATCCGCCCGAGGACCCGACGGCCGCCGCCAACTGGCTGCCCACCCCGCCCGGCGAGTTCCGCCCGATCATCCGGCTCTACCGGCCGAAGCCCGAGGTGCTGGACGGCAGCTACCAGGTGCCCCCGATCCACCGCACCTGACGCCCGGCCACCCCGACGGTGGCCGGGCCGGCCCCTACCGCCCCGATGCCGTGGCCGCCCCCGTCGGGTGCGGCGACGCGCCACCCGTCGGAGTCGCCGAGGGCGCGGCCGTACCGGTCGGCGTTCCGGAGTGCGAGGGCGTGCCCGGACCCGACGGCGACGGCGCGCCCGTACGGCTCGGCGTCGACGAAGGCGCAGCCGTGGCCGGGGCCGTCGCCGACGGCCCCCCGCTCGGCCCCCCGCCCGGCGCCGACGAGGGCCCGGACGCGGGCGCGGACGACGGTGCGGACGAGGGATCCGCCGAGGGATCCGCCGAGGACGAGGCCGACCCCCCGCGGTCCTGCGGCCCGCCCTCCAGGGTGACCACCGCCTGCGAGGGCGGCAGCGCGATCCGGGCGGTCCAGTGGGCGGTGGGCGCGAGGTCCTGGTCCACGGTGACGATCACGGTGATCCGCTGCCCCGGCGCCAGGGTCCCCGAGTCGCGGCTGAGCCGGAGCCAGGCGGCGTCCGTCGCGGCGTGCCAGCGGATCTCCGTGGTGCCGGAGTTGGTGAGGGTGAGCACCGTCCGGCTGCCGTACTCCCCGGCCTCGACGGTGAGCAGCCCGGCCGCGGCCGGGTCGCCCGCGGCCGGAGCGGAGGCCCGTTCGACCACCGGGGCCGGGGCGGCGACCAGGGTCGGGCTGCCGAGCGGAGTCGCACCCCGGCCCGGCACCGGCACCACCGGCCCCTGGAAGGTGAGCCGCGGAACACCCGGGAGCAACGTTTCTGCACCACCTGGGCCGCCCATGCCGCCCGCACCTGCGGGCCACGCACCCGCCAGCTCCAGCCCCGGTGTCCCCGCGCCCCCGGCCGCATCCGTCCCGCCCGCCGCCCACGGCGGCCGCTGCCCGGCCTCCCGCCCGGCCTCCTCCACCCGCACCGCCGAGACCGCGGCCGCCGACCCCGACCCGCCGCCGCCCCGGTGCCCGGCCCACAGCGCGACCACCGGCGCCGCCAGGACGGCCGCGAGCACTCCGGTGGTCACCACCCGCCGACGGACCGCCAGCCCCCGGCCCGCTTCCGGCGCCCGGTGCCGGGGGAAGCCGCCGTGGTCGAACCGCAGCCCCGGCTCGGCCGCCGCCGGCCCCCGCCGCCCCGCCGCCCCGGTCCCGGACAGCCGCGCCGCCCCGGAAGCCGCCCCGCCCACCGGGGAGGGCGCCGTCAGCAGCGGCAGCCCCGACAGCCCCGCCGCTTCCTCGGCCGCCTCCCCGGCGGCCACCCGCTCCGCCGTCCCCCGGCAGGTCGGGCAGTCCACCACGTGCTGCACCAGCTCCCGCCGCAGCGCCGGGCCGAGCACCCAGTCCCGCCAGGACTCCGCCCCGGCTCCGCCCAGCCGGTCCAGCACGGGGCAGCTGCCCACCCCGAGCACCAGCAGCGCGGCCCTGGTCCGGGCCACCTCGGCCTCGGCGGCGGCGAGCAGTTCGCGGGTCCGGCCGAACGGCAGTCCCAGGACGGCCGCCACCTCCAGCGGGGTCAGCCGGTGCCGGACGGACAGCTCCAGCGCCTCGCGCTGTTCCGGGTCCGTACCCGCCGCCTCGGGCCAGGCGAGCGAGGCCAGCTCGCGCCGCCGCCGGACCGCCTCGGCCTCGGTCAGCCCCGACCCCGACCCCGGCCCCGCCCCGGCATCCGGCTCCGCCCCGGCCGCCACCCGGGCTTCCCCGCCGGTCCCGTCCGCCAGCCGCCGCAGGCAGCAGTACCGGGCCAGCGAGAACAGCCAGGCCCGCACCAGCCCGGGTTCGGCCAGCCGGGCGCCGTGCCGCCGGGCCAGTTCGCGGACCTCGCGCAGGGCGTCGGCGGCCGCGTCGTGCTCGCAGAGCACCGAGAGGCAGTAGGTGAACAGGCCGTCCACCTGTCGGTCGTACGCCGCGAGGACGGCGTCCGGCGCCCCCACGGGCCCAACAGTTCGCGTTGTCACCCGCCCGACGGTAGGGACAACGGGCCGCCCGGCCCCGCTGTTCGCCGCGTATGTACTTCTTTCGGGTAACAGCATCGCCCATCTGTGTGGGTGCGCGGCGCGTCCGGTGGCGGTCCGCGACTGTCACCCCCAGGCGCTACCGTGGGCCGCATGCCTCCGCGTTCCAGGACCACCGCCAAGCCGCGCCCGGCCTACCGCTGCACCGAGTGCGGCAACCAGCTGCCCAAGTGGGTCGGCCGCTGCCCGGAGTGCAACGCCTGGGGCACGGTGGAGGAGTACGGCGCGGTGCCGATCCGCACCACCGCGGCCGGCCCGGTCAGCGCGCCGGCCCGCCCGATCGCCCAGGTGGACGGCCAGGTGGCGACGGCCCGCTCGACGGGCGTGCCGGAGCTGGACCGGGTGCTCGGCGGCGGCCTGGTCCCCGGCGCGGTGGTGCTGCTGGCCGGCGAGCCCGGCGTCGGCAAGTCCACCCTGCTGCTGGACGTCGCCGCGAAGGCGGCCACCGGGCAGCACCGCACGCTCTACGTCACCGGCGAGGAGTCGGCCGGCCAGGTCAGGCTGCGTGCCGACCGGATCAGCGCCCTCTCCGAGCACCTCTACCTCGCCGCCGAGTCCGACCTCGGCGCGGTGCTCGGGCACATCGAGGCGGTCAACCCCGGCCTGCTGATCCTGGACTCGGTGCAGACCATCGCCTCCGCAGAGCTGGACGGCGCCCCCGGTGGCCCGGCCCAGGTCCGCGAGGTGGCGAACGCGCTGATCCGGGCCTCCAAGGAGCGCGGCATGGCCACCCTGCTGGTCGGCCACGTCACCAAGGACGGCCAGATCGCCGGCCCGCGCCTGCTGGAGCACCTGGTGGACGTGGTGCTGAGCTTCGAGGGCGACCGGCACGCCCGGCTGCGGCTCATCCGCGGGGTCAAGAACCGCTACGGAGCCACCGACGAGGTGGGCTGCTTCGAGCTGCACGACGAGGGCATCGTCGGCCTGGCCGACCCGTCCGGCCTCTTCCTGACCAGGCGTGACAAGCCCGTCCCCGGCACCTGCCTCACCGTCACCCTGGAGGGCAAGCGCCCGCTGGTCGCCGAGGTGCAGGCGCTGATGGTGGATTCGCAGATCCCCTCCCCGCGCCGCACCACCTCGGGGCTGGAGTCGCCCCGGATCGCGATGATCCTGGCCGTGGTCGAGCGGCACGGCGGGGTGAAGCTCGGCAAGCAGGACATCTACACCGCGACGGTCGGCGGGGTGAAGCTGACCGAGCCCTCGGCCGACCTCGCGGTCGCGCTCGCGGTGGCCAGCTCCTCCACCGACACCCCGCTGCCCAGCAACCTGGTGGCGATCGGCGAGGTCGGCCTGGCGGGCGAGGTGCGGCGGGTGACGGGTGTGCAGCGCCGGCTCGCCGAGGCGCACCGGCTGGGCTTCACCCACGCCCTGGTCCCGCCGGACCCGGGCAAGGTGCCGCCGGGCATGAAGGTGGTCGAGGTGGCCGACATCGGCGAGGCGCTGCGGGCCATCCCGGGTCGTCGCCGGGCCGCCGCCAAGCCGCGCGGCGAGGGGCGTGGTGAGGCCCCGTCGGCCCCGCCGGCGCCCCGCGCGGCGAAGGTCCCGGCGTACCCGGAGGAGCTGATGGACGGCTGGGAGCCGCTCGACTCCGACGAACTGCGCTGACCCAAGCCCTGCCGAAGCCGCACGCAGTTAGACTTCCTCCAGTCTCATTGGCCAGAAGGCAGTACCGAAGCGGTACTGAGCGACAGAGCAACAGACCGCGGACCGGCGCACAACGGCGCGAGGCGCGCGGCACGGGGTCGACCGGAGGAGTCACGTGGCAGCCAGCGACCGGGGGGCGGACAAGGCCTCCCGTGAGGAGGCCCTGCTGCGGGCCTCCCTCACCGCCATCGCGCCCGGTACCGCGCTTCGTGACGGTCTGGAACGGGTCCTGCGGGCCAACACCGGCGGCCTGATCGTGCTGGGGTTCGACAGGACGGTCGAGTCCCTGTGCACCGGCGGCTTCGTGCTGGACGTCGAGTTCAGCGCGACCCGGCTGCGCGAGCTCTGCAAGCTCGACGGCGCGGTCGTGCTGGACAAGGACATCACCAAGATCGTCCGGGCCGGCGTCCACCTGATGCCGGACTCCACCATCCCCACCGACGAGACCGGCACCCGCCACCGCACCGCCGAGCGGGTCAACCGGCAGACCGGCTACCCGGTGGTCGCGGTCTCGCACTCGATGCGACTGATCGCCATGTACGTCAACGGCACCCGCCGGGTGCTGGAGGACTCCACCACCGTCCTGTCCCGTGCCAACCAGGCCCTGGCCACCCTGGAGCGCTACAAGCTGCGCCTGGACGAGGTGGCCGGCACCCTCTCCGCCCTGGAGATCGAGGACCTGGTGACGGTCCGGGACGTCACCGCCGTGGCCCAGCGCCTGGAGATGGTCCGGCTGATCGCCACCGAGATCGCCGGCTACGTGCTGGAGCTCGGCATCGACGGCCGCCTGCTCTCGCTCCAGCTGGACGAGCTGATCGCGGGCGTGGAGCCGGAGCGCGAACTGGTCGCCCGGGACTACTTCCCGGAGCGCGCCGCCAAGAAGGGCCGGACGGTCGCCGAGGTGCTGGGCGACCTGGAGGCGCTGACCCACGCCGAGCTGCTGGACCTGCAGACGGTCGCCAAGGCGCTCGGCTACTCCGGCTCGCCGGAGTCCCTGGACGCCGCCGTCTCCCCGCGCGGCTACCGCCTGCTGGCGAAGATCCCGCGCCTGCCCAACACGGTGATAGAGCGCCTGGTCGAGCACTTCGGCGGTCTGCAGAAGCTGCTGGCCGCCAGCATCGACGACCTGCAGACGGTCGAGGGCGTCGGCGAGACCCGGGCCCGCTCGGTCCGTGAGGGCCTGTCCCGCCTTGCCGAATCGTCCATCCTGGAGCGCTACGTCTGACCGACGCGCGGCAGACCTCGGAACGGCCCCCAGAGAAACGCTTCCCCGGGGGCCGTTCCGCGTCTCCGGGGAAGCGCGACGCGCGAGCCCGGCGACGCAGGAGCCCCGCAACGCAGGAGCCCCCGGCCGCGCGCTGCGGCCGGGGGCTCCGTGGGGGTTGACGGACGCTCAGTTGTCCAGTCGGATCGAGGTCCGGGCCGAGACCTTGTCCCCGGAGAGCCCGGTGAGCTCCGCGAGCACCACGTACGTGCCGCTCGCCGGCGCCGTCTGGTCGGCGGTCGCGCACTGCGGCTTGCTGCGGCTGCGGTCCCAGGTGAAGGTCTCCGTCTGGCTGCTGTTCGCCGGGATCTGCACCCAGATGCTGCCCTTGTCGGGCGGGCAGTCACCGGAGGACCAGACCCGGTCGTTGTTGCTGCCGCTGCTGACCGTGATCACGGAGGCGGTGCGGCCCAGGTCCACCCGGCAGTTGGCGCCGGAGGAGTTCTTGACCGTCAGGGCCAGCTTCGGCTTGTCCTTGGGCTGGTACGAGTTCT
Source organism: Kitasatospora sp. NPDC059648 (assembly GCF_042734825.1). Lineage (NCBI taxonomy): Bacteria > Bacillati > Actinomycetota > Actinomycetes > Kitasatosporales > Streptomycetaceae > Kitasatospora > Kitasatospora sp. NPDC059648. The sequence continues at coordinate 78,701 of NZ_JBHWDU010000003.1, forward strand.
GGGTGCCCGCCAGCTCCAGGGCGACCTGCGAGGAGGAGCAGACCGGAAGTGCCATCACCTCGGGGGTGTTCACCGCCGGGGCGCCGCCCGAGCCACCGGACCCGCCGCCCGAGCCGCCGGACCCGCCGGCCGAACCCCCGCCGGGCCCGCCCGCCGGAGCCGGGTTGCCCCCGCCGGAGCCACCCGAGCCACCGGCGCCGCCGGAGCCGCCCGTGCCGCCGCCGCTGAGGCCGACCTCGCTGCCGCCGCCGCTGGCCACCGGCCCACCGCCGGTGCCGCCGGTGGCGGGGTGCGCCGCGGGGCCGCTCGGCGAGGCACCGGGCGTGATCGTCTGAGCGGGTGTCTGGCTCTCGGACTGGGAGGGCGCGGCCTGGGCGGCCTTGCTCTGGGACCCGCCGTCACCGCCACCCTGATCGGTCATCAGCCAGGCGATCAGGGCGACGACCGCCGCGACGGCGACGAGCACGACGGCGCGCCGACGCCAGTAGATCGAGGCCGGCAGCGGTCCCACGGGTTGACGCAGAGAGGGCACGATCAAACTCTACGAGACTGTGTGTGGCGATTGACTCACCAACACCGCACAGTCGCCCCTTCTTTCACATGATCCGCCATTTGATCCGTTCGAGGGAGACCCCGAACCGGGACTTCCGTGCTATTTCGCCCCAATCGGAACACAGTCCTCCACTTCGGCCGCGTCCACCGGCCGTGGGAGGATCGAAGCGCCATGACTGCCATCACCGCCACCGAAGCCCCCGTGCCGCCGATGCCCCTGCCGCTGCTGCACTCGACCGTCATCGACTGGTACGAGTCCAGCAAGCGCGACCTGCCCTGGCGTACCCCGGACACCACGCCCTGGGCGGTCACGGTGAGCGAGTTCATGCTCCAGCAGACCCCGGTGAAGCGGGTGCTGCCCGCCTGGCAGGCCTGGCTCACCCGCTGGCCCACCCCCGCCGGCCTCGCCGCCGAGGCGCCCGGCGAGGCCGTCCGGATGTGGGGTCGGCTGGGCTATCCGCGCCGCGCCCTGCGCCTGCACGCGGCCGCCGTGGCGATCACCGAGGAGCACGGTGGCGAGGTCCCGGACGACCACGCCACGCTGCTCTCGCTGCCCGGGGTGGGGGAGTACACCGCCGCCGCGGTCGCCTCCTTCGCCTTCCGCCAGCGGCACGTGGTGCTGGACACCAACGTCCGCCGGGTCTTCGCCCGGGCGGTGACCGGCGTCGAGTACCCGGCCGCCGCCACCACCGCCGCCGAACGCCGCACCGCGACCGCGCTGCTGCCCGACGACGCCGGGACGGCCGCCACCTGGGCGGTCGGCGTGATGGAGCTGGGCGCGCTGGTCTGCACCGCCCGCGGCCCGGAGTGCGGGGACTGCCCGCTGTTCACCGTCTGCGCCTGGCAGCGGGCCGGCCGCCCGCCGTACGAGGGCCCCGCCCGGCGCGGCCAGACCTACGAGGGCACGGACCGCCAGGTGCGCGGCAAGCTGCTCGCGGTACTGCGCGAGGCGCACGGCACGGTGCCGCAGGCCCGGCTGGACGCCGTCTGGCCCGACGCGGTGCAGCGCGCCCGGGCCCTGGACGGCCTCGTCGCCGACGGCCTGGTGGAGCCCGTCGAGCAGGGCGTCTACCGGCTCCCGCAGTAGGCCGCGCGGACGAACACGACGGCGCCCCCGGATGCTTCGAGCCTCCGGGGGCGCCGTGCGTACGACGCGCCTACGAGGGGGACCGTCAGACGGCCGCCGCCTCCAGCGAGGCCTCGGCCGGCTTCTCGCCCTTGCCGGTGCCGCGCAGCGGCACCTCGCGCAGGAACACCGCGGCGGCGATGGCGATCACGGCCACCCCGGCGCCCCACAGGAAGACGGTGTGCATGCCGTTGGACACCGCGTGGTGGTAGGCGTCCTGGATGTAGTCGGGCATCTTGCGCAGCTCGGCCGGGCTGGTCTGGCCCGGGTCCTTCGCACCGCCCGGGGGCAGCGGCTTCCCGGCCAGCAGCTGGCCCATGGTGTCCTTCACCCGGCTGTTGAACAGCGCGCCGAACAGCGCGACGCCGAACGAACCGCCGATGGTGCGGAACAGGGTGGCGGTCGAGCTGGCCACGCCCATGTCCTTGAGCTCCACGCTGTTCTGCGCGACCAGCATGGTGATCTGCATCAGGAAGCCCATGCCGGCGCCGAGCACGACCATCCAGCAGGCCGAGGTGAAGCTGCTGGTGCCGACGCCCATGGTGGAGAGCAGGATCAGGCCGCCGGCCATCACGAGGGTGCCGATGATCGGGAAGATCCGGTACTTGCCGGTCTTGGTGACGGCCTGGCCGACCACCAGCGAGACGACCAGCATGCCGAACATCATCGGCATCAGCAGCAGTCCGGAGTTGGTCGCCGAGGCGCCCTGGACGATCTGCTGGTAGAGCGGCAGGAAGACGGTCGAGCCGAACATCACGAAGCCGACGACGAAGCCGATGATCGAGACCAGGGTGAAGTTCAGGTTCTTGAACAGGCTCAGCGGCAGCATCGGCTCCTGGGCCCGCTGCTCGACGTAGCAGAAGCCGATCAGCGAGGCGAGGGCGAGCGCGGCCAGGCCCAGGATCTCCTTGGAGCCCCAGGCGTACTGCTGGCCGCCCCAGGTGGTGATCAGCACGAGCGAGGTGATGCCCACGGTGAGCAGCACGGCGCCGGGGTAGTCGATCCGGGCGGTGTTGCGGACCTTCGGCAGCTTCAGGGTGACGATGACCACGGCGAGCGCGACCACGCCGAGCGGCAGGTTGATGTAGAAGGTCCAGTGCCAGCTCAGGTGGTCGGTGATGAAGCCGCCGACCAGCGGGCCGCCGATGGTGGCGAGGGCCATCACGGCGGCGAACATGCCCTGGTACTTGCCGCGGTCACGCGGCGGCACGAGCGCGCCCATGATCGACATGACGCCGACCATCAGACCGCCGGCGCCCAGGCCCTGCACGGCGCGGAAGCCGATCAGCTCGTTCATGTTCTGCGACAGGCCGGACAGCGCCGAACCCACCAGGAAGATCACGATCGAGGTGAGGAAGGTGCCCTTGCGGCCGTACAGGTCGCCGAGCTTGCCCCAGATCGGGGTGGAGGCGGCGGTGGCCAGGGTGTACGCGGTGACCACCCAGGACAGGTGCTCGGCACCGCCGAGGTCGCCGACGATGGTCGGCATCGCGGTGCCGACGATCAGGTTGTCGAGCATGGCCAGCAGCATCGTGACGACCAAGCCGACCATCACGAGGCGGATTTCGCGGGGTGACCGCGGCTGTTCCTCCTCGGCCGTCTTGTCCTCCGGTACCGGGCCGGCGGTCTTGGACTGTGACATGGGGTGGGGTCTCCCGGAGGTGGTTCGGACGAGCTTCACGCCGTGTGGCGGCTCACTTACTTGTCGCCCGGCTAGTTTGTCGATCGTCGGCACGGTAGGTTGTTTCCTAGCCGGTCGTCAAGCCAGTTTTAAGACCGGCCCCCTGGGCAGGGAGAATGAGCCCGGGGCGGACGCCCACCCCGGGATCCGCAGCAGTCACCGACGCAGTCATGAGGCAGGCCATGGGCACTCCGCACAGTCCCCGCAGCGACACCCGGGCTCGCATCATCGAGGTGTCGCTGGAGCTCTTCTCGGAGCACGGCTACGAGCAGACCTCACTGCGCGAGATCGCCGACCGCCTGGGCGTCACCAAGGCTGCGCTCTACTACCACTTCAAGACCAAGGACGACATCGTCCTCGGCATCGTCGAGCGGATGGCCGCGCCGATCGACGAGACCATCGCGTGGGGCCGCGAGCAGGAGTGGAGCCCGGACACTCGCGACGAGCTGATCCGCCGCTTCGCGGACGGGATGGCCGAACGGGCCCCGCTGCTGCGCTTCTTCCACGAGAACCAGCCCGCGCTGCGGGAGTCCCCGGCCGGGCTGGCCTTCAAGGAGCGGATCATCACCATGATGCAGCTGGTGCACGGGCCGGAGGCGAGCTTCCAGGACCGGCTGCGCGCCGCGATGACGCTGTTCACCATCCACTCGTCGATGTTCCTGCTCCAGCAGGACGGCAAGGACCCCGTCCCCGCCGAGAACGTCTGGGGCGAGAAGGTGCCGGTGGCCGACCTGGACGAGGCGCTGGAGGCGGCCCGGACGGTCGCGCTGGAGATCGGCGGCCGGATCAGTCACCCGGCCCGGACGGCCGGCTGAGGCGCCAGGCCTCAGAACGCCGTGACGCCGTGCCCGGAGAGGTAGGCGACCGGGTCGACCACCGCGCCGTAGCGGTTGCTGGTGCGGATCTCGAAGTGCAGGTGCGGCCCGGTCGAGTTGCCGGTGTTCCCGGACAGCCCGACCCGCTCACCCGCCGACACCCGCTCGCCCGCCGAGACCGACAGCGCGGAGAGGTGGGCGTACTGCGCGAAGTGCCCGTCGGCGAGCCGCAGCACGACCTCCTTGCCGTACGCGCCGTCCCAGGCGGCCGACACCACGGTCGCGGCGCCGACCGCCAGCACCGGGGTGCCCGGGGAGACCGCGAAGTCCACCCCGGTGTGGTACCCGGCGGCGTACTCGGAGTTGTGCACCCCGAACGGGTTGCTGGTCGGTGCGTCGGGCACCGGAGCCGACCAGTCGGGCTCGGGCGGCGCGGGGGCCGGCGCGGGCTCCGGTTCCGGGGCGGGCGCCGCGACGGGCGCGGGCTCCGCCTGGAGCGGCAGCAGGTTGGGCGCCACAGCCACGAAGGCCTGCGCCGAGGGGGCGTCGTCCGGCAGCTTGTACGGGCTGGGCCCGGCCACCTGCACCAGGCCCGGGTCGGGCACCTGCGCCCGAGGGGCCGTGAAGGCCGAACTGCCCGGGGTGGTCGGCCGCACGGTCTGGGCCGAGGCGCTGCCCGGGGCGGTCACCAGCACGGCGCCCGCGAGCAGCAGCGCGGCCGCCCCGGCGGAGACCACCGCGTGGTCGCGTTCGACCCGCTGCCGGCTGCCCGGCAGGGTGGCGTGCCGGGGCGTCGTGAGCAGGCGCAGCGGCGGTACGGCACGGCTGCGGACCGCGTGGCCGATCCGGGGCCGCCAGGCGGCCGCCTGGGCCGCCACACGGGCCGTCGCACGGGCGGCGAGCCGGCGCAGCGCCGGCCCCACGGGCGGGACGGTGGACATCGCCTGTCGTACCTCACGGTCGTACGGGGCAGCGCGAAGCGCTCGATCAGGCGCTTCGCGGAGCGGGGGGACCACTCAGATTTAACGGTCACCGAGCGCAGTCCCAAACGCGGTGACGTACTACGGCGTGTAGTCACCGTGGGCCCGGAAGTTCCGACGGACGGAGCAATGATCATGAGATCGGATCGTCCGATACCGGCCCGGTCCGCCGCGCGGGGCCGCCCGGCGGGACTACTAGGTCCGGTCGTACTACGCCGGGCCGCTGTGACCAGCGCCACCCGGCGGCGGGTGCCGAGCCCTCGACGAGGGCGGCGAAAGGGGCGCGGAAAGGCGTCCGGCCCGCCCCCGCGCGGTGGCGGGGGCGGGCCGGACGTGGAGACTCAGTGCCGCGCGATCACGGCCTGACCGTCAGGACGATCAGTTGTCGACCGGGCGGACCCGGATCCAGGTCTCCAGGTAGTTCGCGGACTCGTTCTCGACCTCGATGCTGGTGCCGGTCTTCGGCACGTCGACACCGGCGTACTGGTCGTCCTTGGACCACCAGGACTTCAGGTCGTTGAACTCGTCGACGCCCTTGGACTTCGGGATGACCGTCTCGACGTCAGCCTTGTGCAGGGTCAGCGCCGGGACGCGGCGCGAACCGAAGGTGGAGTCGAAGCCCTGCATGCGAGGACGCATCAGGGCGCCGTCGGACCACTTCATCGGAGTCGGGTGCGAGTCGACCGGCAGCACGAGGCCGTGGCCCGGGTGGGCGCTGACGTTGTTGTCGGTCTGCGACTCGTCCCAGTACCAGATCAGCAGACCGGGCTGGTAGGAGTAGTGCTCGACCCAGTTGGGCTTGGCGGCCGAACCGAAGTTGTACGGGCCGGTCTTCAGCGTCTGGTCGAACGACACGTACTGCTTGTTCTCCGCGATGTAGTACTGCGCGTAGTCCTTGGTGTACGAGCCGCCGAAGCGGGTGAAGCCGGCGGCGGTCCAGCCGTTGTCGCCGTTCTCCACGTCGTCGCTGAACACGGTGGCGCCGTCGGCGACCACCGAGACGTTGTCCACCGCGAGGCCGCGGTAGTGCAGGCCGCCGTCCGTGGTGTTGCGGTAGCGGAACTGGATCTTCTTGCCCGCGTAGGCGTCCAGGTTGAAGGACAGGTCGCCCCAGGCGGCGGCAAGGCCGCTGAGGGCCGGGCGGCCGTTCTCCTTGGGCAGGGCGGCGCCGTTCCAGGTGCCGTCCACGACGGTCCAGGTCTTGCCACCGTCGGTGGAGACCTCGCCGAAGGCGTAGTCGAAGTCCTGCTCCAGCTCGTACCAGGCCTTGGCGTTGATGCTGGCCTTGGTCCTGCCGGTCAGGTCGACGTCACGGGTCAGCGTGACGTTCAGGTTGTCGGCGCTGCCGCTCCACCACTCGCTGTTGCCCGCGAAGGGCTTGTTGATGTCGGTGGTGATGCTCTTCTTCGGCAGGTCGACGATGAGCGCCTGCGGCAGGTTGGAGTTGTACTCCACCGGGCCGATGTGGTGCGTCGACTCGGTGCCCGCCTTGGCGCGGTCCACCTTCAGCCAGCCGAGCTGGTACTTGCTCCAGGCGTCGAGGTCGTTCGGCATGTCGCCGATGCTGTCCTTGCCCTCGCCGAGCCAGGAACCGGAGGACATCAGCGACCAGAAGCCGACCGAGTTGTCGATGCCCTTGCCGGCGGTGTCGTAGAGGTCCGGCAGACCGAGGTCGTGGCCGTACTCGTGGGCGAAGACGCCGAGGCCGCCGTTCTCCGGCTGCATGGTGTAGTCGCCGATCCAGAGGCCGGTGTTGCCGACCTGGACGCCGCCGAGCTTGTTGCCCTCGGGGCCGGCCTGGCCCGTCAGGTTGCCGTAGACGTAGGAGCGGTGGGCCCACAGGGCCTTGCTGCCCTGCTTGCCGCCACCGGCCGACTTGTCCTCACCGGCGTGCACGATCTGGAAGTGGTCGATGTACCCGTCGGGCTGGTTGAAGTTCCCGTCGTGGTGCGAGCCGTAGCGGTCCCACTGGTCGTACTGGGCCAGGGTCGCCTTGATCTGCGCTTCGGTCTGACCCTTCGCCAGCTGGTCCTTGTACCAGATGTCGACGGCATCGCGGATCAGGTCCTGGGCGCTGGCGCAGACGTTGGAGCCGCAGTAGTCGGAGCCGTACCGGGCCTCGTTCCACGGCACCCGGACCCAGTCGGAGACCACGCCGTCGACCGAGTAGCGGCCCGAGGACTGCTTCTCGTAGAAGGTCTTCAGCGAGGGTTTGTCCTTGGAGAAGTACAGGTCCTGGTAGTGCTGCTGGTTGTAGTCGGCCTGCCATGCGGTCGAGTTGTTCGTGGCGCGGTCGGGCGCCTCGATCTCGTTGTGCTTGGGGCCGGCCTCGCCACCGTACTTGACCTTGCCGTCGGCGGTTTTGGTGGTGTTGTCGACCTGGTCGCCGAAGTCGACCAGGATCGTGAAGATCTTGTCCGTGCGCTCACGGGCGAGCTCGACGTACTTGTCCTTGCCGAGCTTCACGCTGGTGCTGCCGTTGTGCTGCTCGACCTGGGCGGTGCCGTTGAGCAGCTGCTCGGTGGCAGCCTTCTTCTCGGCGTCGACCTTGGCGGTCAGCGGGCCCGGGATGTTGTGCTCGGTGTTGACGGCCTGGACCGCGTCGGCCGGGTCCTTCGGAACCGGTGCCGAACCGGCCGCCACGGCGCTGCTCGGGAACAGCCCCGCGCCGAGCGTGACTATGACCGCCGCCGCGGTGGTGACCGCTGCGGTTCTCCTGGTGGTCTTCAACGTTGTGACGCCCTCCCCGACCGAGCCGACTCTTGGCCAAGGCCCGGTAAACCAATATGAAAGACAGGTGGACGTCATTTGACCGAAGTGGGGCGGGAAAAGATAGACCTTGACCCTGACATGGCCACGGCGCTATGCTCGCCGATTTTCCGTCAGTTGACGGACAGTCGAAGAACCCCAGGTCGTGGGGCGTGTGCGAGGAGGCGGAACGCACCGAGCCCCCGGCGTGAGGCCGGGGGCTCGGTGGCTGTGAAGTTGTCTGTTAAATGTTGCTTTTACTTCGTCAGGTCCGGGCCGGACGAAGCGACCGCGGCCGGGGTGTCCGCGACGGCCGCCTTCTCCTCGCCGCGGAAGGTGAACTTGGCGTCCTTGCCCTCGCCCTCCACGTCGACGACCACGATGTGGCCGGCCCGCAGCTCGCCGAAGAGGATCTTCTCGGAGAGGTGGTCCTCGATCTCGCGCTGGATGGTGCGGCGCAGCGGACGGGCACCCAGGATCGGGTCGTAGCCGCGCTTGGCCAGCAGCTTCTTGGCCTCGACGCTGAGCTCCAGGCCCATGTCCTTGTCCTTGAGCCGCTCGTCCACCTTGGCGATCATCAGGTCGACGATCTGGATGATGTCGTCCTCGGACAGCTGGTGGAACACCACGATGTCGTCGACGCGGTTCAGGAACTCGGGGCGGAAGTGCTGCTTGAGCTCCTCGCCGACCTTCGCCTTCATCCGCTCGTACCCGGTCTGGGTGTCACCCGTGGCCGCGAAGCCCAGGTTGAAGCCCTTGGAGATGTCCCGGGTGCCGAGGTTGGTCGTCATGATGATGACGGTGTTCTTGAAGTCGACCACGCGGCCCTGGGAGTCGGTCAGTCGACCGTCCTCCAGGATCTGCAGCAGCGAGTTGAAGATGTCCGGGTGGGCCTTCTCGACCTCGTCGAAGAGGACGACCGAGAACGGCTTGCGGCGGACCTTCTCGGTCAGCTGGCCGCCCTCCTCGTAGCCCACGTACCCGGGCGGGGAGCCGAACAGCCGGGAGACGGTGTGCTTCTCGGAGAACTCGGACATGTCGAGCGCGATCAGCGCGTCCTCGTCGCCGAAGAGGAACTCGGCGAGCGTCTTGGACAGCTCGGTCTTACCGACGCCGGACGGGCCGGCGAAGATGAACGAACCGCCGGGGCGCTTCGGGTCCTTGAGGCCCGCACGGGTGCGCCGGATGGCCTGGGAGAGCGCCTTGATGGCGTCCTTCTGGCCGATGACGCGCTTGTGCAGCTCGTCCTCCATGCGCAGCAGCCGGGAGGTCTCCTCCTCCGTCAGCTTGAAGACCGGGATGCCGGTGGCGGTGGCCAGGACCTCGGCGATGAGCTCCTCGTTGACCTCCGCGACGACATCCATGTCGCCGGCCTTCCACTCCTTCTCGCGCTTGGCCTTGGCCTGCAGCAGCTGCTTCTCGTCGTCGCGCAGGGACGCGGCCTTCTCGAAGTCCTGCGCGTCGATCGCGCTCTCCTTCTCGCGGCGCACGTCGGCGATCTTCTCGTCGAACTCGCGCAGGTCCGGCGGCGCGGTCATCCGGCGGATGCGCATCCGGGAGCCGGCCTCGTCGATCAGGTCGATCGCCTTGTCCGGCAGGAAGCGGTCCGAGATGTACCGGTCGGCCAGGGTGGCGGCGGCGACCAGGGCGGCGTCCGTGATGGAGACCCGGTGGTGGGCCTCGTAGCGGTCGCGCAGACCCTTGAGGATCTCGATGGTGTGCGGCAGCGAGGGCTCCGCCACCTGGATCGGCTGGAAGCGGCGCTCCAGCGCGGCGTCCTTCTCCAGGTGCTTGCGGTACTCGTCCAGGGTGGTGGCACCGATGGTCTGCAGCTCGCCGCGGGCCAGCATCGGCTTGAGGATGCTGGCGGCGTCGATGGCGCCCTCGGCGGCGCCCGCGCCGACCAGGGTGTGCAGCTCGTCGATGAACAGGATGATGTCGCCGCGGGTGCGGATCTCCTTGAGCACCTTCTTCAGGCGCTCCTCGAAGTCACCGCGGTAGCGCGAGCCGGCCACCAGGGCGCCCAGGTCCAGCGTGTAGAGCTGCTTGTCCTTGAGCGTCTCCGGGACCTCGCCCTTGACGATCGCCTGCGCCAGGCCCTCGACCACGGCGGTCTTGCCGACGCCGGGCTCACCGATCAGGACGGGGTTGTTCTTGGTGCGGCGGGACAGCACCTGCATGACCCGCTCGATCTCCTTCTCGCGCCCGATGACCGGGTCGAGCTTGGCCTCGCGGGCGGCCTGGGTCAGGTTGCGCCCGAACTGGTCCAGGACCAGCGAGGTCGACGGAGTGCCCTCGGCAGGGCCGCCGGCCGTGGCCGACTCCTTGCCGCCGCCGGTCTGGTAGCCGGAGAGCAGCTGGATGACCTGCTGGCGCACCCGGTTGAGGTCGGCACCCAGCTTGACCAGGACCTGGGCGGCGACGCCCTCGCCCTCGCGGATCAGGCCGAGCAGGATGTGCTCGGTGCCGATGTAGTTGTGGCCGAGCTGCAGGGCCTCCCGGAGCGACAGCTCCAGCACCTTCTTCGCCCGGGGGGTGAAGGGAATGTGACCGGACGGGGCCTGCTGGCCCTGGCCGATGATCTCCTCGACCTGCTGGCGTACGGCCTCAAGAGAAATCCCGAGGCTCTCCAGGGCCTTGGCGGCGACGCCCTCGCCCTCGTGGATCAGACCCAGGAGGATGTGCTCGGTGCCGATGTAGTTGTGGTTGAGCATCCGGGCTTCTTCCTGAGCCAGGACGACAACCCGCCGCGCGCGGTCGGTGAACCTCTCGAACATCGTTTATCGCTCCTCAGAGCGGTCGGGCAGTTCGGGGTCCGTCCCCGCCCTGTCCTTCCGCATGCTAGTCCCGCTCAGCGGCGCGGCCCACGGATTCACTCCCCGGTAGAGGAGCGAGATGCTGCGCGACCAGCCGACACCAATCCCAACCTGATGCTGGGAATCGGTGTTCCCACAGGTGGGCCGGATGCACCGGAAACCGCTACGCCATCGGCGAACAAGAGCCGCCGGGGCGGAGCCGGATCCTCTTCGGCCGGCCGTACATGCTGCCCCTGGACGGGCCGAAGAACCCGTCCACCTGCATTCATACCCGGTATCGGGGCGCTTCTCGCGCAGTTTCCGCGGTGGCGGTGTTCGCCTGGCGAGAAGTCGGGCCGCTGTGACGGTGGTTCGACGGCAGCCGGGTCGGTCGTACGCCGTCCCGGGGGTGGCCGCGTTGCCGCTTCGCTCCTACAGCGTTGCACAGCTCGTGATTGTTCCGCCGCCCGAGCCCGTCGCCCCGGCCGGTGGTTCCGGCACGGGCCCCGGCGCCGGTGGCGCGGCCCTCCGGGCGCGCACCGCGGGGCGCGGAGGGGTTCCCTCCGCGCCCCGCGCGTGTGTCGTCGGTGCCGTACGCGGCCGCCGGGGCCCCGCGTCCGCTCCGGCGGGCCGGTGGCGCCGGGTTCAGGACGCGTTGGCCTTGTCGTAGGCCTCGCGGACGGTGCTCGGCACCCGGCCGCGGTCGTTGACGTCCATGCCCTGCTCCTTGGCCCACGCGCGGATCTTCGCGGTGTCGGGAGCGCTGCCGGACGGGCGCGCCGCGGTGCCGCGGCCCGGGCGGCGGGCACCCGCCAGTCGGCCGCTCTGCTTGCGGCCCTTCTCCACGTACGGCGCCAGCAGACCGCGCAGCTTGTCCGCGTTGGCGCTCTTCAGGTCGATCTCGTAGGCAACGCCGTCGAGCGCGAACGTCACCGTCTCGTCCGCCGAACCGCCATCGAGATCGTCTTCAAGAATGACCTGCACCCTCTGTGCCACGGGCTTCCCTTTCCGCTAAACGACCCATTGCCTAAGGAAAGGAAAGCGCCTTTCTCCGGAAAACACAAACCCTTGACCGGTCCGGAGCCGCTCAGAGGTGCAGCAGCATGCGCGAGTTGCCCAGTGTGTTGGGCTTCACGCGCTCCAGGTCAAGGAACTCGGCGACACCTTCATCGTACGAGCGGAGGAGTTCTTCATAGACATCCGTAGCGATCGCCGCCGGGTCTGTCGTACCATCATCGGTTTCCTGAACCTCGCCGATCTCGACGAAACCGTGTTTCGCGAAGAACGGCACCTCGAACGTCAAGCAGAAAATCCGACGGACGCCCAGCCAGCGCGCGGTCTGCACCAGCTTCTCCAGCAGCAGATGCCCGATCCCGAAGCCCCGGCAGGACGGATCGACCGCGAGCGTGCGGACCTCGGCGAGGTCCTCCCACATCACGTGCAGGGCGCCGCAGGCCACCACCGTGCCGTTGTCGTCGCGTTCCGCCACCCAGAACTCCTGGACGGATTCGAACAGTGTGACTGTGGGCTTGTCGAGCAGAATGCCGTCGCGCGAGTAGGCGTCGATGAGCCCGCGTACGGCCCGAACGTCCGTGGTCCGCGCGCGGCGGATGGTGACCTCCATGGCGGGACGTTATCGCGTCGTGCCCGGCGCGGTCTCCCCGGTATCCGCTCCGCCGGTATCCGGGCCGGCCTCGGCGGATTCCGCGCCGGGTGGGTCGGGCGGGAACAGTGCGGCCACCCGCAACGCGTCCCGCAGCGCCTCGCGTTGCTCGGGGGACATCAGGCCGAAGAAGTGCACCAGGGCCGCGGCCGGATTGTCACTGGTGGCCCAGGCGTCGTTCATCAGGGCCGCCGTGTACGCCTCGCGCGAGGAGACCGGTTCATATCGATAGGCCCGGCCGGCCCGCTCGCGGCGCAGCCAGCCCTTTCTGTGCAGCTTGTCGAGGACGGTCATCACCGTGGTGTACGCGATTTCGCGTTCCGACTGCAGATCCAGGAGAACCTCGCGAACCGTCACCGGTCGGTTCCACCGCCACACCCGGGTCATGATGGCGTTCTCAAGTTCGCCGAGTTGCCGGACCATAGTGCGGCCAGGATAGGGAATGAATGGGGCAAATCTTGTGAAGTGCGCCAAACCGGCGCGCCGCCACCCTCGGGAATCGGGAATGGCGGCGCGCGGGTCGTCCGGGAGCGGCTGACGGCGTCAGTCGATCAGTCGACGTCTTCCTTGGCCTTCTGGGCCCCGCCCTGGCTGCGGATGATCGCCCGCACCAGGAATCCGAAGCCGATCGCCATGACCAGCGGCGGCACGATCGCGCTGACGTAGTCCATCAGGTCACTCCTCCTCGGTCTTCTCCGCCGTCGCGGCGGTAGCCTTCGGCTCCGGCTTCACCAGCGGGAAGAGCACGGTCTCCCGGATGTTCTTGCCGGTCAGCAGCATGATCAGGCGGTCCACGCCGAGGCCGAGGCCACCGGTCGGGGGCATCGCGTACTCCAGGGCGCGCAGGAAGTCCTCGTCCAGCTGCATCGCCTCGACGTCGCCGCCGGCGGCCAGCAGGGACTGGGCGGTGAGTCGGGCGCGCTGCTCGACCGGGTCGACCAGCTCGGAGTAGGCGGTGCCGATCTCGGTGCCGAAGATCACCAGGTCCCACTTCTCGGCCACGCCGGCGATCGAGCGGTGCTGGCGGGTCAGCGGGGAGACCTCGGTCGGGTAGTCCTTGATGAAGGTCGGCCGGACGGCGTTCTCCTCCAGCAGGCGCTCGACCATCTCCAGCACGATCTGACCGTGGCCCCAGTTCTTCTCGAACGGGATCCCGTGCTCGGTGGCCAGCTCGCGCAGCTCCTCGACGGTGGTCTCCGGGGTGACCTCGACGCCCAGGTGGGCGGAGATGCCCGGGTAGACGCTGACCTCCTCCCACGGCTCGGCCAGGTCGATCTCGTGCTCCACGCCGTGCGGGTCCAGGCCCCTGATCACGGTGGTGCCCAGGGCGTCCCGGGCGGCGTTGACGATCGTCTCGCGGATCAGCTCGGCCTGGGTGTCGTAGTCGCCGTAGGCCTCGTACGACTCCAGCGAGGTGAACTCCGGGTTGTGGGTGGAGTCCGCGCCCTCGTTGCGGAAGTTGCGGTTGATCTCGAAGACCTTCTCGGCGCCGCCGACCACCAGCCGCTTGAGGTACAGCTCCGGGGCGATGCGCATGTAGAGGTCGATGTCGTACGCGTTGATGTGCGTCTTGAACGGACGGGCGTTGGCGCCGCCGTGCACCGGCTGCAGCATCGGGGTCTCGACCTCGATGTAGCCGCGGTCCTCGTAGGTGCGGCGGATCGAGCGGACGACCTTGCTGCGCAGGTGCAGGATCTCGCGGGCCTCGGGGTTCACGATCAGGTCGACGTAGCGCTGGCGGACCCGGGCCTCCGGGTCCGTCAGACCCTTGTGCTTGTCCGGCAGCGGGCGCAGGCACTTGGCGGTGAGCTCCCAGCGGTCCACCATCACCGACAGCTCGCCGCGCTTGGAGGTGATCACCTCGCCCTCGACGCCGACCTGGTCGCCGAGGTCGATGTCGGACTTCCAGGCGGCCAGCCGCTCGGCGCCGAGCTTGTCCAGGGAGAGCATCACCTGGAGGTCGCCGGTGCCGTCGCGCAGGGTGGCGAAGCAGAGCTTGCCGCCGGTGCGGGAGAGGATCACCCGGCCGGTGATGCCGACGCGCTCGCCGGTGGCGGTGTCGGGTTCGAGGTCCGGGTGCTTGGCACGCAGGTCCGCGATGGTGCTGGTGCGGGGGAAGCCGACCGGGTACGGGTCGACGCCGGCCGCCCGGAGCCGGTCCAGCTTCTCGCGCCGGACGCGCATCTGCTCGGGAAGGTCGTCGGTCGCGGGAATCACGCTCTGATCGCTCACCCCACAAGGGTAGCCAGCCGTACACCGTGCTCCGCGTCGGGATGAGCGCGAGGGGGGAGACCGCGCCGGCGGCCTCCCCCTCCGGGGGTCGGGCGGGGTCAGCCGGTGCCCGTGCGCAGCTCGATCTCGTCCGGGGTCTCCTCGGCCGGCTCGGCCGGGCGGGCGGGGGGCTTGGGCCTGCGGCCGAAGAGTTCGGCCGGGGTGGGCATCCGGTGCGGGCGGGGCGGCGTCGGCGCGGCGGCGGGCTGCTCCGGGCGGGAGTCCCGGGAGTCGGTGCTGCTCATCGTGGTCCGTCCTCCTACAGGGGTGGGGTGACTGCTCGGGGGTGCGGCGGGGTTCGGTACGGCCACCAGGTGGCGCGGGGGACCGGCGGCGAGGGCGAGCCGTTCGCGCACGGCGGCCTCGGCCAGCGCGTGGCAGCGTCCGGCCAGCCGGGAGCGGCGGGCCCGTTCGCCGTGGCCGCAGGGCTGGCGGGTCAGCCCGCGCAGCGCGCTGAGGTCCTCGGGACCGGGCAGGTAGCCGTCGGTGACGGCCTCCTCCAGCCGCTCCAGGTAGCCGGGGGCGCTTCCGGGCAGGGCGGAGCGGTAGCGGCCGAGGTCGGCCAGCAGGAAGGCGCGCAGTCGGCCGCCCTCCTGGGCGGCCTCGTCGATCGCCTCGGTCAGGCGCAGGGCGTCCTGGACGTCCTCCGCCCACAACTCGGCGCCCGGCCCGGCGAACGCCGTCCGGTCGGGCCCCTGGAGGTGGAAGGGGACGGCGGGGTGCAGGGCTTGGGCGAGGGCTCGGCGCAGCACGCGGACTTCGTCGGCGCTGAAGGCCATGCCGCCGCGCGATCCGTGTGGCGTAGGCATGGGCTGACACTACGTGAGGAATATCCGATTTGTCGGTAACGTCGCGCGGAATTCCGCACGATCGGCCCGACGGAACGAGCCGGTCAGCTGGGCCGGTTGCGCTCGTACACCAGGCGCAGGCCGATCAGGGTCAGCCAGGGCTCGTGGACGTCGATGGTGGTGGCCTCGCCGAGGACCAGGGGCGCGAGGCCGCCGGTGGCGATCACCTGGACGTCGTCCGGGTCCTTGGCCAGCTCCCGGGCCATCCGCTCGACCAGCCCGTCGACCTGTCCGGCGAAGCCGTAGAGGATGCCGGACTGCATGCCCTCGACGGTGTTCTTGCCGATCACGTTGCGCGGGCGGGCCAGCTCGATCTTGCGCAGCTGGGCGCCGCGGACGCCGAGCGCCTCGACGGAGATCTCGATGCCGGGGGCGATCGCGCCGCCGACGTAGTCGCCGCGGGCGTTGACGGCGTCGAAGGTGGTCGCGGTGCCGAAGTCGACCACGATGCACGGGCCGCCGTAGAGGTGGTTGGCGGCCAGCGCGTTGACGATCCGGTCGGCGCCGACCTCCTTGGGGTTGTCCATCAGGACGTGCACCCCGGTCTTCACGCCGGGCTCCACGATCACCGCGGGGACGTCGCCGTAGTAGCGGCGGGTCACCTCGCGGAGCTCGTGGAGCACGGCGGGGACGGACGAGCAGATCGCCAGGCCCTCCACCGCGGCGTCCCGGGCCGCGGTGTGGTTGCCCATCAACCCCTGCAGCAGCACCGCCAGTTCGTCGGCCGTGCGGCGCGAATCGGTGGAGATCCGCCAGTGTTCCACCACTTCCTCGCCGTCGAACAGGCCGAGCGTGGTCTGGGTGTTGCCGACGTCGATGGTGAGGAGCACGGGGACGCTTTCTGCGAGACGGGACGGGGCCGGGGCAGGGACTGCTCGCGACCTGACGGTCAGGCGCGCAGGTCCAGGCCGATGTCCAGGATCGGCGAGGAGTGGGTCAGCGCGCCCACGGCCAGGTAGTCGACACCAGTCTGGGCGACCTCGCGCGCGCTGGCCAGGGTGAGTCCGCCGGAGGCCTCCAGCTTCGCCCGGCCGGCCACCAGCGCGACGGCCTCCTTCAGCTGCTCGACGGTGAAGTTGTCCAGCAGGATCAGGTCCGCCCCGGCGTCCAGCACCGGCGGGATCTGCTCCAGGGCGTCCACCTCGACCTCGACCGGCAGCTCCGGGTACGCGGCCCGGACGGCCCGGAAGGCCTCGGCCACGCCGCCCGCCGCCACCACGTGGTTGTCCTTCACCAGGGCGGCGTCCGAGAGCGCCATCCGGTGGTTGGCACCGCCGCCGCAGCGCACCGCGAACTTCTGCAGGGCGCGCAGGCCCGGGGTGGTCTTGCGGGTGTCGCGGACGACCGCGCCGGTGCCCTGCAGGGCGTCCGCCCAGGCCCGGGTCGCGGTGGCGATGCCGGACAGGTGGCAGAGCAGGTTGAGCGCGCTGCGCTCGGCGGTCAGCAGGTCGCGGGTGCGGGAGCGCACCGACAGCAGCACCTGGCCGGCCTCCACCCGGTCGCCGTCCTCGACGTGCCGCTCGACCTCGAACTCCTCCTCGCAGACCAGCGAGACGACGGCCTCGGCGACCCGCAGGCCGGCCACCACGCCCGCCTGGCGGGCGGTGAAGTCGGCGGTCGCGACGGCGTCGGCGGGCACGGTGGCCACCGAGGTGACGTCCTCGCCGCCGGCCAGGTCCTCGGCCAGCGCCAGGGTGGCGATGTCCTCGACCTCGATCGGGTCCAGCCCGGCCCGCTCCAGCAGCTCGGCGAGCTGCGGGTCCAGGCCGGTCTCGTAGCCCTCGCCGTCCCCGCAGGCACAGCCGTCGCCGCAGCCTCCGCCCTCCTCGCCCGCCTTCGGCGAGGAGGGGCCCAGGTCGGCCAGGGGGAGTTCCTCGTGGGAGTGGGTCATGGTTCTACTGCTCCTCAGGGGTGCTGACGGGGTCGCCGGAGGCGGCGAGGGTGGTGATCAGGTGGCGGCGCCAGTGGGCGTCGTCGCGCTCGGGGAAGTCCTCGCGCCAGTGGCAGCCGCGGGTCTCCTCGCGCTGCGCGGCGGCCGCGACCAGGGCGGTGGCGACCAGCAGCAGGTTGGCGGCCTCCCAGGTCTCCACCCGGGGGTCGGCCGGCTTCTCCTCGGCCACGTGCGAGTGGGCCTGCTCGGCGATCAGGGCGAGCCCGGCCGCGGCGTCGGCCATCGAGGCGGCCGAGCGCAGCACGCCCGCTCCGCGCGACATCAGCCGCTGGATCTCGGCCCGCGCCTCGGACGGCGGCAGCGGCACCGGCCGCGCGGCCCGGGCGGCGGCGACGTCCACCGTGCGCTCGGGCAGCTCGCCGGCCGCGTGCCGGTCGGCCAGGTCGGCGGCGATCCGCTCGGCGAAGACCAGACCCTCCAGCAGCGAGTTGGAGGCCAGCCGATTGGCGCCGTGCACCCCCGTGCAGGCGACCTCGCCGCAGGCGTACAGGCCCGGGACGCTGGTGCGGCCCCGCGGGTCCGTCCGGACGCCGCCGGAGGCGTAGTGCGCGGCCGGGGCGATCGGGATCGGCTCGGTGACCGGGTCGACGCCGTGCGCGCGGCAGGTGGCGAGGATGGTCGGGAAGCGGTGCTCCCACATCTCGGCGCCGAAGTGCCGGCCGTCCAGGAACATGTGGTCGGCGCCCTGCTCCTGCATGCGCCGGGTGATCGCCTTGGCGACGATGTCGCGCGGGGCCAGTTCGGCCAGCTCGTGCTGCCCGAGCATGAAGCGGACGCCGTCGGCGTCCACCAGGTGGGCGCCCTCGCCGCGCACGGCCTCGGAGATCAGCGGCAGCTGGCCCTCGGCGTCCGGGCCGACCCACAGCGGGGTGGGGTGGAACTGGACGAACTCCAGGTCGGTGACGGCGGCGCCGGCCCGCAGCGCCAGGGCCACGCCGTCGCCGGTGGAGACCGCCGGGTTGGTGGTGGCGGAGAACACCTGGCCCATGCCGCCGGTGGCGAGCACCACCGCGCGGGCCCGGACGGCGCCGACGCCGTCGCGCTGGCCCTCGCCCATCACGTGCAGGGTCAGCCCGGCGGCGTGGCCCTCGGCGTCGGTCAGCAGGTCGAGGACGAGCGCGTGCTCGATCAGCTCGATCCCGCCCGCGGCCAGGGCCTCTGTCGCCGCTGTGGTGTGGACGGCGGCGACCAGGGCGCGCGATATCTCGGCGCCGGTCGCGTCCCCGCCCGCGTGGGCGATCCGGCGGCGGTGGTGGCCGCCCTCGCGGGTCAGCAGGATCTCGCCGTCCTCGCCCCGGTCGAACAGGGCGCCGGTGGCGATCAGCCGGCGGACGGCGTCCGGGCCCTCGGTGACCAGGGTGCGGACGGCCTCCTCGTCGCAGAGCCCGGCGCCGGCCACCAGGGTGTCTTCCAGGTGCTGCTCGGGGGTGTCCCCCTCGCCCAGGGCGGCTGCGATGCCGCCCTGGGCCCAGCGGGTCGAGCCCTCGTCCAGCACCGCCTTGGTGACCACCATGGCTCGCAGGCCGGCCTTGCGGACGTTGAGGGCGACGGTGAGGCCGGCGACCCCGGAGCCGACCACGACCACGTCGGTGGTGGCGGTCCAACCGGGGGCCGGGGCGGTGAGGCGGTGGGTAACGGACATGGCTCAGCGGCTCCTTCAGCGCGTGGCCGTGGTGGCCGCGCCGTCTTCGCCACGGTACGCCTGGTCGCCGCGGAGGAGGCCGGTGCCCTCCTGGGCCTCGGCGGGGTCCCCGCCGAGACCGGTGATCCGGTTGTGCTCGTCCACGAAGACGACCTTCGGCTCGTAGCCCTTGGCCTCGGCCGTGTCCATCTGCCCGTAGGCGATGAGTATGACCAGGTCGCCCGGGTGGACCAGGCGGGCGGCGGCGCCGTTGATGCCGATCACGCCGGTGCCGCGCGGACCGGCGATGGTGTAGGTCTCCAGTCGGGCGCCGTTGTTGATGTCGACGATGTGGACCAGCTCGCCGGGGAGCAGGTCGGCGGCGTCGAGCAGGTCCTCGTCCACCGTCACGGAGCCGACGTAGTGCAGGTCGGCCTGGGTCACGGTGGCCCGGTGGATCTTGGACTTGAGCATGGTGCGGAGCATGTGGTCACGCCTCCTGTGAGTGCATGCCTGGGGGAGTACTGACTAACGGACGATGATGCGGACGTTGTCGATCAGGCGGGTCGAGCCCACCTTCGCGGCGACGGCCAGCACCGCCTCGCCCTGGAAGTCGTCCGCCGCCTCCGAGAAGTCGTGCGGGTCGATCAGGGCGAGGTAGTCGAGGGTGACGCCCTCGGCGCCGTCCAGGACGGCCGAGGCGGCCTCGCGCACGGCCTTCGGGCCCTGGGCGGCGACATCCCGGCCGGCGAACAGGGCCCGGGACAGGGCGAGGGCGTGGTCGCGCTCCTCCTCGGAGAGGTAGCGGTTGCGCGAGGACAGCGCCAGGCCGTCCTCCTCGCGGACGGTCGGCACGCCGACGATCTCGACGTCGAAGTCCAGGTCGGCGACCATCCGCTGGATGACCGCCAGCTGCTGGGCGTCCTTCTCGCCGAAGAAGGCGAAGTCCGGGTCGGTGATGTGCAGCAGCTTGGCGACGACGGTCAGCACGCCGTCGAAGTGGCCGGGGCGGGTGGCGCCCTCGAAGCGGTCGCCCATCGGGCCGGCCGCCAGGCGCACCTGCGGCTCGCCGTTCGGGTAGACCTCCTCGACGGACGGCGCGAAGACCACGTCGGCGCCGTTCTCCTCGGCCAGCTTCACGTCGGCGTCGAGGCTGCGCGGGTAGCGGTCCAGGTCCTCGGACGGGCCGAACTGCAGCGGGTTGACGAAGACCGTCACCGCGACCCGGCCCTCCCGGCCGACCTGCTTGCGGGCGGCCCGGATCAGCGCGGCGTGGCCCTCGTGCAGCGCGCCCATGGTCATCACCACGGCGTTGTCCACCGGGCTCTCGTCCGGCCAGAACGCGGCCTCGAAGTCGTCCACGGTGTGGGTGACGACGGCCCGGTGGACCTTCGGCGTCCGCTGGGGCTTGTTCGGCTGCTTGCCGCGTGCCATTACTGCCTCTCCTCGTTCAGTACGTCCAGCAGCGCCGCCGCCGACGCGTCGTCGATCGTTCCGTTGGCGAGCGCCCGCTGCGCGGTGGCGCGGGCCATCGCGCGGTAGGCCGCCGGGATGTCCGGGGACACCGTACTGAGCTGCGCCAGGTGGCGCCGTACGGTGCCCGCGTCGCCCCGGGCGACCGGGCCGGTGAGGGCCGCGTCGCCGGAGCGCAGGCTGTTGTCCAGGGCGGCGCCGAGCAGCGGGCCGAGCATCCGGCCGGGCTCGGCGACACCGGCCGTGCGCAGCAGCTCGACGGCTTGGGCGACCAGGGTGACCAGGTGGTTCGCGCCGTGGGCGAGGGCGGTGTGGTAGAGCGGGCGGACCTCCTCGGGCACCCACTCGGGTTCGCCGCCCATCTCCACCACCAGGGCCTCGGCGACCGGCCGCAGCTCCTCGGGGGCGGTCACCCCGAACGGGCAGCCGGCCAGCCGGGCCAGGTCGACGGAGGTGCCGGTGAAGGTCATCGCCGGGTGCAGGGCCAGCGGCAGTGCCCCGGCCCGGGTGGCGGGCTGCAGGATGCCGACGCCGTGCGCGCCGGAGGTGTGCACCAGCAACTGGCCGGGGCGGACGGCGCCGGTGGCGGCGAGGCCGGACACCAGGTCGGCCAGCGCGTCGTCCGGGACGGTCAGCAGGACCAGGTCGGCGGCGGCCATGACCTGCGGCGGGGTGACGATCCGCACGCCCGGCAGCAGCGCGTCGGCGCGGCGCCGGGAGGCGGCGGACACCCCGGAGGCCGCGACCACGGTGTGCCCGGCGAGCTGCAGCGCGGCGCCCAGCGCCGGACCGACCCGGCCGGTGCCGATCACGCCGACCGCGAGCCGGGCGGGACGGTTGCCGGGGTCGCCGGGGTCACCGAGCGGTGCGAACTCACCGAAGTCGTCGAAGTCGGACGAACCCATGTCCACCCTTGTCCTGAATGACCGTTCCAGTCCTCAACGGGTACCGGACGTACCGCCCCAGTGTACGGGCGCGTCAGTCCGCCGCCCCGGCCCGGATCAGTCCGGCCTCGTACGCCAGCACCACGGCCTGGACCCGGTCGCGCAGCCCCAGCTTGGCCAGGATCCGGCCGACGTGGGTCTTCACGGTGGCCTCGGAGAGGACGAGCCGGGCCGCGATCTCGCCGTTCGACAGCCCCTGGGCGACCAGCAGGAACACCTCCCGCTCGCGCTCGGTCAGCGGGCCGAGGACGTCCGAGCCGGGCGCGCTCTGCGGGGTGGGCAGCACCTCGGCGAAGCGGTCGATCATCCGGCGGGTGGTGGTCGGGGCGACCACGGCGTCCCCGCCGTGCACCGCGCGGATCGCGGCCACCAGCTCGGTCGGCGGGACGTCCTTGAGCAGGAAGCCGCTGGCCCCGGCCTTCAGCGCGGCGAAGGCGTACTCGTCCAGGTCGAAGGTGGTGAGGATGAGCACGTGCGGGGCGTTCGGCAGCGGGCTGCCGTCCTCGGCCAGGCAGATCCGGCGGGTCGCCTGCACCCCGTCCAGGCGAGGCATCCGGACGTCCATCAGGATCACGTCCACCGGCGTGTGCCGCAGCAGCTCCATGGCCTGCGCGCCGTCGCCGGCCTCGGCGGCGATCTCGATGTCGCCCTGCGACTGGAGGATCATCCGGAAGCCGGTGCGCAGCAGCTCCTGGTCGTCGACGAGCATCACGCGGATGGTCAAGGTGGCTCCTAACAGGGGACGGGGGGTTAGTGCGCCGCCTTGAGCGGGAGGACGGCGCGGATCCGGAAGCCGCCGCCGGGGCGGGGGCCCACGTCGAGGCTTCCGCTGACCATGCCGACCCGCTCGCGCATGCCGATCAGGCCGTGGCCCAGACCGTCCGCGCCGCCGGCGGCCAGTTGCTCGTCGGTGCTGCCGCGGCCGTCGTCCTCGACCAGGACGGCCAGTTCGCGTTCGCCGAAGTCGACCGCGACCCGGGCGTGGACGTCGGGGCCGCCGTGCTTGCGGACGTTGGTCAGGGCCTCCTGGACGATCCGGTAGACCGTCAGCTCGACGCCGCGCGGCAGCTCCCGCGGGTGCCCGGACGTCGCGTAGTCCACCGTCAGCCCGGCCGTGCGGACCTGCTCCAGGAGGTCGGGAAGCTCCTCGACGCCCGGCTGCGGGACGTACTCCTCGGCGGTGTCGGCGGTGCGCAGCACGCCCAGCAGGCGGCGCATCTCGACCAGGGCCTGCCGTCCGGTGGAGGCGATCGTGCCGAGCGCCTCCTTCGCCTGCTGCGGGGAGTTGTCCAGCACGTACGCGGCGCCGTCGGCCTGGACGATCATCACCGAGACGTTGTGCGCCACCACGTCGTGCAGCTCGCGGGCGATCCGGGCCCGTTCGGCCGCGACCGCCACCTTGGACTGGGCGTCCCGCTCGCGCTCCAGCCGGGCCGCGCGGTCCTCCAGCTCGGTCAGGTAGGCGCGGCGAACCCGGGTCAGCCGGCCCCAGGCCCAGCAGAGGATGAACGGGGTGCTCATCAGGAGGGTGATCAGCAACGCCTCGCCCAGGCCGTACGGGCGGGAGACGTAGATCCCGGTGTGGTCCGTGGAGGTCTTCACCAGGTGCATCCGCCAGAACACCAGCGGCCCGGCGCAGAGCCCGGCGAGCAGCGCGAGCCGGGAGGTCCACCTCTGGCCGAAGGCGGCGCCGGTGTAGGCGAAGACCAGGTAGGCGATGGACGAGGCGCCCGGGTCGATGTCGGCGGCCACCTGGCCGACGGCGACACCGGCCGCGGCGGCGACGGTGACGTCGGGGAAGCGCCGGCGGAAGACCATCAGCAGCGGCAGCAGCACCGCCACGAGGATCGCGGACTTGAGCCGCCAGCCGGTGTCGGGGAGGTTGCTGTCCGGCAGCAGGCCGAGGAAGAGCACGATCGACGCCCAGGCGGCGTCGACCACCATGGGGTGACGGCGGAGCCAGGCGTTGAGTCGATGCACCTCTCCAGCCTAGGCAGTCGCGCGAGGTGCCCAGGTCCGCCGGTAGGGCGATCCGTCCTACTCCGTAGGTCGGAGACGTGCCCGTTCGGGTCGGGAGGCCCCCGCTCCGCTCGGAGAGGGCCGGAGGCCCGGTAACGTCCGTCGCATGACTTGGATGCGGTGGGCGCCCGCCATGGAACGGGCCCTGTACGACCCGGACGGCGGCTTCTACCGCAGGCCGGAGGGCCCGGCCGGGCACTTCCGCACCTCGGTGCACGCCTCGCCCGGGTTCGCCCGTGCGGTGGCCCGGCTGCTGCTTGAGGTTGACGAGGCCCTCGGCCGTCCGGAGGAGCTGGCTCTGGTCGACGTCGGGGCCGGGCGCGGCGAACTGCTGACCGGCGTGCTGGCCGAACTGCCCGCCGAGGTGCTCGCCCGGCTGCGCCCGTACGGCGTGGAGCTCGCCCGGCGGCCCGAGGGCCTTCCGTCCACAGCCCTGTGGACGACGGAGCCGCCGCGCGGGGTGACCGGGCTGCTGTTCGCCAACGAGTGGCTGGACAACGTGCCCCTGGACGCCGGGGAGGTGGACGGGGACGGGGTGCTGCGCTACCGGGAGGTGGACCCCGTGACCGGCGAGGAGCGCCTCGGCGAGCCGGTCTCGGCGGCGGACGCGGCCTGGGCCGAGCGCTGGTGGCCGGTCGCCGAGCCCGGGGAGGTGGTGGAGTTCGGCGGGCCCCGGGACGCCGCCTGGGCGCGGGCCGTGTCCGGGCTGGAGCGCGGACTGGCCGTCGCCGTCGACTACGGGCACACGGCGGGGCGGCGGCCCCCGTTCGGGACCTTCACCGGCTTCCGGGGCGGCCGGGAGGTGGCCCCGGTGCCGGACGGCTCCTGCGACGTGACCGCGCACGTCGCACTGGACGCGATCGGCGTGCCCGGTCTCCACAGCCTGTGGACAACCCAGCGCGAGGCCCTGCGCGCGCTCGGGGTCAGCGGCGGGCGCCCGCCGCTGGCGCTCGCCTCCACCGACCCGGCGGCGTACCTGCGGGCGCTCGGCGGAGCGGGGGAGGGGGCCGAGCTCACCGACCCGGCGGGGCTGGGCGGCTTCGGGTGGGTCCTGCAGGCCGTCCGCATGCCGCCCCCTGGGATCTTCGAGAGGGCGCGGAGCTTGGCGGCCCTGCCGGGATGGCAGACTCTGGGGTCATGAGGGAGACCACGGTCGGCATCGGGGCGGGAGCCGAGAACTTCACCGGCGAGGCGGGCACCACCGACATGGTGCTCAACATCGGCCCGCAGCACCCGGCCACCCACGGAGTGCTGCGGCTGCGCCTGCTGCTGGACGGCGAGCGGATCGTCACCGCCGAGCCGGTGATCGGCTACATGCACCGGGGCGCGGAGAAGCTGTTCGAGGCCCGTGACTACCGGCAGATCATCATGCTGGCCAACCGGCACGACTGGCTCTCCGCCTTCTCCAACGAACTCGGCGTCGTACTCGGCGTCGAGCGGATGCTCGGCATGGAGGTCCCCGAGCGGGCGGTGTGGATCCGCACCCTGCTCGCCGAGCTCAACCGGGTGCTCAACCACCTGATGTTCCTCGGCTCCTACCCGCTGGAACTGGGCGGGATCACCCCGATCTTCCACGCGTTCACCGGCCGCGAGGACCTCCAGCACGTGCTGGAGGAGGCCTCCGGCGGCCGGATGCACTACATGTTCAACCGGGTCGGCGGCCTCAAGGAGGACCTCCCGGCCGGCTGGCTCGGCCGGGTCCGCACCGCAGTCTCCACCGTCCGCTCGCAGATGCCGGTCTTCGAGGACCTCGTCCTCGGCAACGAGATCTTCCGCGCCCGCACCGCCGGCGTCGGCGTCCTCACCAGGGCCCAGGCCGAGGCGTACGGGGTCAGCGGCCCGATCGCCCGGGCCAGCGGCCTCGACTTCGACCTGCGCCGCGACGAGCCCTACCTCGCGTACGGCTCGGAGGAGCTGCGGCAGGTGCTCACCGTGGTCACCCGTGAGGAGGGCGACTGCCTGGCCCGCTTCGAGTGCCTGCTGGAGCAGACCCTCAACTCGCTGGACCTCGCCGACGCCTGCCTCGACAAGCTCGCCGCCCTGCCGCCCGGGCCGGTCAACCAGCGGCTGCCCAAGGTGCTCAAGGCACCCGAGGGCAGCACCTACGCGTGGACCGAGAACCCGCTCGGGATCAACGGCTACTACCTGGTCTCGCGCGGCGACAAGACGCCGTGGCGGCTCAAGCTGCGCTCGGCGTCCTTCAACAACGTCCAGGCGCTGACCGAGCTGCTGCCGGGGACGCTGGTGGCGGACATGGTGGCGATCCTGGGGTCGATGTTCTTCGTGGTCGGGGACATCGACAAGTAGGCCGGCACCGGCGAGCAGGGCGCTACTTCTTCTTCCTGGCCGGGTCCGCCGGGTGCGGGGCCACCTTGCGGTCGCTCTTGGTGGCGATCCGCTCCTCGCACAGCCGGGCCAGCACCTCGTACGCCTCCCTGCCCATCAGCTCGGTGAGCTCGGGGCGGTAGCTGACGTACACCGGCTCCGCGCCCTGGTGGGCGGCCGGGGCGCCGGTGCACCACCAGTGCAGGTCGTGGCCGCCCGGGCCCCAGCCGCGGCGGTCGTACTCGCCGATCGAGACCTGGAGGTAGCGGGTGTCGTCGGGGCGGTCGATCCAGTCGTAGGTGCGGCGGATCGGCAGCTGCCAGCACACGTCCGGCTTGGTCTCCAGCGGCTCCCGGCCCTCCTTGAGGGCGAGTGCGTGCAGGGCGCAGCCGGCGCCGCCCGCGAAGCCGGGGCTGTTCACGAAGATGCAGGCGCCGTTGACCCGGCGGGTCTGGCGGTCGCCGTCCTCGTCCAGCATGGTGACGCCGCCGTCCGACCTGATCCGGCCCTTGGCGTCGGTGCCCTCGGCGAAGTTCTCCCACAGCTCGGGCGTCAGCCGCGCCGCGTGCCCCAGGACGCGCTTCTCGTCGTCCTCGTCCGAGTAGTGGGCGCCCAGCGTGCAGCAGCCGTCCGACTCGCCGCGGCCCTCGCGGATGCCGTGGCAGCCCTGGCCGAAGACGCAGGACCAGCGGGAGGTCAGCCAGGTGAGGTCGCAGCGGAAGACCTGCTCGTCGTCGGCAGGGTCGGCGAACTCGACCCAGGCACGCGGGAAGTCGAGCGGGACCTCGTCGCGCGGGATCTCGCGGCGCAGGGTCGGCATCGCGAGGTCGACGGGGGCGGGGGAGGCCTCGGGCTTCGCCTTGGCCTTCTTCTTGGACGTTTCTGCTGGTGCCACCCGGCAAGGGTAGAGCTTCGCGGGCGCGTACGGGCGGGTGGACGCGGTCGGTGACGGGCCCCGGACGGAGTGAAGGCGGGGTGAAGAGGTCCCGCTGCCCGTGCGGGCCGGGCCGGGCGGGTGCCTAGGATGGCGGCCAGTCCGCTGACGGGGAGGTACGGGGATGGCAGGCGGCAGCACCGGGGCGTCCGACGGCGGGAGCGGCGCGTTCGCCATCAAGCCGTGGGAACTGCACGGCGAGGGGCGGGAGTTCGAGAAGCTCGGGCGCGAGCTCGGCAAGGCCGTGAGCACCCTGGAGAAGGGCCTCGCCGCGCTCGGCGTGCCCTGGGGCGCCGACCAGCCGGGCAGTGCCTTCGCCGCAGTGTACGGCCCTGCGCACGGTGAACTGCTCGGCGGGCTGCGGGCGTTGGCCGGCCAGGTCGGACAGGTCGGCGGCGGGTTGCACGCGATGGCGGAACGGACCACGGACACCGACACCTCGACGGCGGACGGCTTCGGGGGGAGCCCGGCCCGCACGGCCGGCACGCCGGCTTCCGTCGCCCGGCCGGCGGTGTATTCGGGCACCGGGGCAACCCCGGGGGCGGCACCGGCCGTCCCCCAGGACATGTCGGTCTGAACGGCCCGGCTCGAAGGGGGAGAAGCGCATGTCCCGGAAACTGCCCGAGGAACTGGTCCCGCTCCTGGCCAGGACCGGCCACCCGTGGCCGCAGGCCGACGAGGAGGCCCTGCGCGGAGCGGCCGTGCACTGGCGGGAGTTCGCCGCCGAGGCGGACCGGATCACCCGCCGCGGCGGGGAGTCCGTCCAGCGGGTGGCCGCCGACAACTCCGGCCGTGCCGTCGACGCGTTCACGGCGTACTGGCGGACGTACAGCGACGGCGGCAAGGGCCACCTGCAGGACGCCCATGCAGCCGTGGGGCTGGTCGCCACCGCCTTCGACGCCGCTGCCCGGGCCGTCGACGGCTGCAAGGCCGAGATCATCGCGACCCTGCAGAACCTGGCCGCCGAACTCAAGCAGGCCCAGGAGCAGGCCGCGGAGGTCCAGCGGACCGCGGCCGCGGTCGCCGCGAACGCCGGGCAGAGCGCGCAGACCGGGCAGACCGGGCAGACCGGGCAGACCGGGGTCTTCGGCGGGCTGGAGAAGTCCGTCGCGGGCTTCGCGAACGGCGTGAAGAACGCGGCCACCACCCAGGTCGCCGCGGGCGTCGAGGCCGTCGCGGTGGAGACCGCCGCGCTGAAGATCGCGGGGCTGCTCACCGAACTCGGCCGCGGCATGAAGGACGCCCTGGCCGACGCGCTCAAGGAGCCGGCCGCCGTCGTCCTGCTGCGGCTCGGCACCGCGTCCGGCGCCGGCGTCACCACCGCCTCCTACCGCACCAAGGGCGGCTTCGACCCGCTCGCCGCCGGACTGCCCGCCGCCCTCGGCGAGCCCGGCGTGCTCGGCCGGGACGGCACCGGGCTGGTCGTCCTCGCCGGGCAGGCCGGCAAGCCGCTGGTCGGCGTGCCGGGGCTCAGCGTCAAGCTCGACGGCCAGGGGCAGCCCGTCCTCGGCCCCGACGGCAAGCCGGTCATCCTGCGCTCCGACGGCACCCCGGTGGCCGACGCCGCCGGGCTGCTCGTCGTCACCGGGCCGGACGGCAAGCCGGTGGTCGGGGTGGCCGACCTGGCCGTCCGGCTGGACGGGCACGGGCAGCCGGTGCTCACCGACCAGCAGGGCAAGGACCTGAAGGACCTGCACGGGCTGCCGCTCGCCGACCTCACCGGCCCGCGCGAGGCCGCGGTCGATCCCAAGGCGCCGGGTGCGGTGGCGGCATCGGCCGTGGTGCCGCCGGTGGGCCCGACGGCGGTCCCGTCCGTGCTCTCCGCCCCGTTCCCCGCCGTGGATTCCGTCCCGGACCCCTCGGCGGTCCCGTCCACGCTCTCCTCCGCCGTTCCGGCCCCGGCGGCCGATCCGGTGGCCGCCGCCGCGCCGGCCACGACGTCGGGCCCCTCCTACGGCGGCTCGCACCGGGCCGTGACGGCCGCCGCCGACTGGTCGCCGCCCGCGCGGGACGACGGGCCGTCGGTACGGGCGGCCGCGCACCAGGGCGGTGCAGCGGCGGCGGCGAGCTGGTCCGACGGGGACTACCCCCTCCAGGCGCCCGGCCACCACGGGGGCGGCGGGGGCGGCAGCGTGCCGGTGACCGTACGGACCGACTCGGTGAGCGCGCCGCCCGCGCCCGCCGCGCCGCCGGCCGGCGGCGGTCCCTCGTACGGGCCGGGGCCCGGGTACGGCTCCGGGTACGGCCCGGCGCCGGACGCGCCGCCGGCCGTCCGGACGGTCGGGGTGGTCGGCGTGCCCGGGCAGTTCGGGTCCCCGGCCTACTCGGGCGGCTACCAGGGGGTGGGCACGGTCGGTGCCGTGGGCAGCGTCGGGCCCGGCCCGCTGGCGGCCGGCGGTGGGTCCCCGGCGCACGTGGCCGCGCCCTTCGGCAGCGGTGTCGGTGGCGGCGGTGTCGGTGGCGGTGTCGGGGGCGGCGTCGGCGCGGGCACGCCCGGCGCCGGTTCCCCGGCCGTCGGCGCCCCCGTGGCCGGCGGGCCCCAGCCCGGCGGCGAGCCCCGCCCCGGCGTGCCCCGCACACCGGTGGGCGCCACCCCCGGCCCGGCTGCCCCGGCTCCGGCTCCCGCCCCGTCCCCGGCTCCGGTCGAGCCGCCGATCGTCGGGACCGCCCCCGTCCTCGGCCGGCCCGAGCCGCACCACGCCGACGGCCGCCGCCGGGACACCGCCGCCGCCCTCGCCGACCCGACCCTCGCCTGGGGCGCGGTTCCGGTCGCCACCGCCCACGCCATGGCCCTCCAACTCGCCCTGCGCGCCCGGCGCGGCCCGCTCGCCGAGGGGCCGGAACCCCGGCTGCGCACCATCGCGGACAGCCGCCCGTACGGCCTGCCCGGCGGCCTCGGCCCGGTCGACCCCGAGCACCAGGCCGAACTGGAACGCCGGGTGCCGCGCGACGAGGACGGCCTGCCGCTCCGCCACCCCGACCCGGCCGTCGGCGGCTGGCCCGAAGCCGTCAACGCGGGCGGCTACCGCGAATCCGGACGGGCCAACAACAGCCTGGAGATCGCCCTCTCCGCCGTCGACACCTACACGGGCCGCCCCACCTGCGCGGCCCCGCGCATCCCCACCGAGGGCGACGCCGGCGAACGCGGCGGCCGCGACCGCGCCGAACGCGAACTCGGAGCGCCCTTCCGCGACCTCGGCGACGGCGGCCAGGCCTTCACCCGCCTCGCCGAGGAACTCCGGCGGGCCGGCCACGGCGCCCAGGCCGTCCTCCTCACCCTCGACGCCTACGGCCGCTCCCACGCCTGGAACGCCGTGAACCACCAGGACACCGTCACCTACCTCGACCACCAGCTCGCCCGCCGCAGCCCCGATCCCCTCCACCCCGCCACCCAGGGTCTCTGGGCCATCGCCCTCACTCCGGAGGGCCGCCCCCTGGACCTGATGGCGGCCGGGTGACTGGCGAACCGCCCGTGCCACGGCGCTTCGATCAGTCCACTCCTGCGGGGGGACAAGGCTCGCCCTTCCTCCGGAGGTCCTCGTCGGACGGGACCGGCACCGGTGTCCTCCTCCGGCGGACTCCGCTGGTAGCCGGCGGGGGCTGGATGATGGTGGGGTCCGAATCGATGACGGGGGTGGACGGGTGATCTCGCGGGCGCAGGCGGTGGAGGCCGGGCATCGGTGGATCAACGGGGATCTGCCGCAGGGGGCCGGGGCGGTGCGGCGGGTGTGCGCGCACGAGTTCGAGCTCGGGTGGGTGGTGTGGGCGGAGCCGCCGCGGGTGGAGGTGGATCCGCGCAGCGGGGAGCGGCGGGCGCCGGGGGAGGTGGGGGCCGCGTGTGCCGTGGTGGACCGGGAGAGCGGGCGGTTCACGGTGTGGCCCTCGGTGCCGGTGGACGAAGTGGTCGGGCTCTACCGGGACTTCGTGGGCGCGGGCGGCTACGACCCGACCAGGCCGCCGGCCACCGGCCGGGGTGCCCGGGCGGAGCTGGCCTACCGGGACGGCACCGGCGAGACCCACACGCTGGCACTGCGTTCGGCCCCCGGGCTGCCGCACCCGGCGCTGCGCGGCTGGTGGTGGCTGCGCGAGCAGGGCGTCCCGGCCGAGGACGTGCTGGCGGTGCGGACCGATCTTCGGCTGAGCGCGCTGCCCGGCGGTTACTGGTCGTACGCGCTGGCCGCCGAACTGCCGCACGTCCGGCTGGAGTTCGAGCTGCCGTACGGCCCGCGCTCCGACCACCGGGCGGCCGCCGTACGGGAGTTGCCCGCCCCGCCGGACGGGCCGCGGCGCAACCGGGTGCCGTTCCCGCGCGCGGTGGCGCCGCTGCCGGGGGAGCCCGACGCCGCCCTGGCGGAGCGGCTGGTCCGGCGCTTCGGCCAGGCGGGCGTGCAGCGCTTCGGTCCGGCGGACACGGCGCGTGCGGAGCTGCCCGGGGACGCGGCCGCGCTGCTGCTGTCCGCCGGTGTGCCGAAGGGGGTGGACGGGTTCTTCGCGCTGCACCACCCGGGGGCCGAGGCGATCGCGGACGGCTCCCGCCCGGGCACCGTCCTGCCGCCGCTCGCCCCGCACCTCGCGGCGCTCGGCCGCGGCACCCGGGTGGCCGAACGGGAGCGGTCGGCGTTCGCCGGGCAGCTGGTGCTGGGCACCGACGGCTGGGCGCTGATCACCCTGGACACCGGGTCGGGCGCCGTCCGGGCGGTCGACCCCGACTACGGGACGGCCCGCCACTGCACCGCTGACCTGCGCGCCTTCGTCCGCTGCCTGGAGCTGTTCGCCAGCTGGTGGCCGACCCTGCGCGGGCTGGACCCGGCGGCCGCGGGCGCGGCGGTGGACGCCCTGCAGCGGGGGCTGGCGGAGCTGGACGGTACGGTCTACGGCGATCCGGAGAACTGGTGGGCCGTCATCGTGGAACAGTTGTGGGACGGTCTGCTCTGATCCGACCTCGGGCGGGCGGCGCCGGGAACCGGACACCGCCGCGGAGCTGTCAGAACGATCAGATGACCGTGGAAGCAGAACCGAGCAGCAGCTGGAGCACCGAGCCGTGACCGCCCCGCCCCGCGCCGCCCGTACGGCCGTCCTCGCCGCGCTCGCGGTCCTGGCCGCCGGCTGCGCCGCGGGCGGCGGCCCCGCCCTGCAGGCCCGTTCTGCCGCCGTGGCGGCGGTGTGCGCGTCCCCGGTGGTGATCGGCCACCGGGGTGCGCCGTACAACGTGCCCGAGAACACCATGGCCTCCTTCGAGACCGCCCTCGACCAGGGCGCCGACTGGCTGGAGACCGACGTCCAGACCACCCGGGACGGCGTCCCGGTGCTGATGCACGACCCCACCGTGGACCGCACCACCAACGGCAAGGGCGCCGTCGCCGATCTGACCGCCGCCCAGGTCGCCGCCCTGCGGGTGACCGTCGGCCCGGGCCCGGCCCAGCCCGTCCCGACCCTGGAGGAACTGCTCAAGCGGCTCTCCGGGAGCAGCGCCACGCTGCTGATGGAGATCAAGTGGCAGCGCCCCGAGGACGTCGCCCGGATCGCCCGGATCGCGGCCAGCAGCAAGGCCCACGTCGTCCTCTACTCCTTCTCGGTCGACCACCTGCGCCAGGCCCACACCGTGGCGCCAGCCCTGCCGGTGGTGCTGATCCAGAGCGGAGGGATCGCCGAGGACCCGAAGGACCTGAGGCTGAGCGGCATAGCCCTGGACACCGGCCTGGCCACCGCGGCCCGGATCGCCGCCGAGCGCAAGGCCGGACGCGAGGTCTACGTCTGGACCCTGGACGGCGAGGAGGCCTGGCAGCTGATGACCGCCCGGGACGCCGACGGCCTGATCACCGACACCCCGGGCCCGGCCCGCCGCTGGGTGGACGCCAACTGCCGCACCGAGCGCCGGGCCGGACCCCGCGGCCACTGAGCGACGAGCGTCGGACGACGGGGCACCGGACGACGGGCGCCGGGCGAGAGCCGCGGATCGCACCCGGAACGTTCGGGGGCGGACGGGAACGACCGGGGCCAGCGTGAAGACCGACACAACCGATCACCTCGACGCCCGAATCGCGTAGCGTGGAGAGTTATGCGACTCGGTGTGCTCGACGTAGGTTCCAACACGGTCCACTTCCTCGTGGTGGACGCCCATCCGGGTGCCGCCCCGCTCGCCGCCTACTCGCACAAGGCCGAACTGCGCCTGGCCGAGCTGCTGGACGAGTCCGGCGCGATAAGCGAGGCCGGGGTCGAGCGGCTGGTCGGGCACATCGCCTCCTCGCTGCGGGTCGCCGAGGACAAGGGCGTGGTCGACATCCTGCCGTTCGCCACCTCCGCCGTGCGCGAGGCCGCCAACGGCGAGCAGGTGCTGCGCCGGGTCGCCGACGAGACCGGGGTCGAACTGCGGGTGCTCTCCGGGCAGGACGAGGCCCGGCTCACCTTCCTCGCCGTCCGCCGCTGGTTCGGCTGGTCCTCGGGCCGGCTGCTCAACCTGGACATCGGCGGCGGCTCGCTGGAGATCGCCTGCGGCCTGGACGAGCAGCCGGACGTCGCCTGCTCCCTGCCGCTGGGCGCCGGCCGGCTGACCGCCCGCTGGCTGCCCGGGGACGTCGCCGACCCGGACGAACTGCGCGAACTGAGACGGCACATCCGGGCCGAGATCGCCCACGTGGTCGGCGAGATCTCCCGGCTCGGGCCGCCCCAGCACGCCGTCGCCACCTCCAAGACCTTCAAGCAGCTGGCCCGGATGACCGGCGCCGCCCCCGCCGACGCCGGCCCGTACGCCGACCGGCGGCTCACCCGCGGCGGGCTCTCCGCCTGGCTGCCGCGACTGTCCGCGATGACCGTCGCCGAACGCGCGCAGATCCCCGGCGTCTCCGAGGGCCGGGCCAAGCAGCTGCTGGCCGGGGCGCTGGTCGCCGACGCCGCGATGGACCTGTTCGGCCTGGAGGAGCTGGACGTCTGCCCCTGGGCGCTGCGCGAGGGCATCATCCTGCGCCAGCTGGACGCCATGGACGGCAGCACCACCGAGCGCCGGCCCGCGCTCACCCCGTAGCCGCGGGCCGCCCCGGGCGCCGCCGCCCCGGCGTGCCGATGGTCACTCCGCCTGGCGTCCCGCCCCGTTCGGCGTGTGCTCCGCTTACGCTGTCTCCCGTGGTGCAACCAGCGGGCGAGGACGGAACGCAGGAGGGCCGCGCTCCCGGAGCGGACGGGCAGCCGCGGCCGACGGGCCCGCGCGGTCGCCTCGGCAAGGCGGTCAAGGGCGCCGCTTCGGCGCAGGCAGCCAAGGTCACCAAGGCTGCCAAGTCGGCCAAGGCTGCCAAGTCGGCCAAGGCTGCCAAGTCGACCAAGTCGGCCAAGGCCACCAAGTCGACCAAGTCGGCCAAGGTCGCCAAGGCCTCCGAGGTCGTGAAGGCGGCCCAGCGCACCGCGAGGAAGGCCGCCGAGAAGGCCGCCGCGAAGAGGCCCGAGCACCCCCGGCAGCCGCCCAGGGAGACCCGCACCGCCCGGGCCGCCGGCGCCGCCAAGGCCGCCGTCCAGTCCGTCCGCTCGGTCAAGGCCGCCAAGCGCGACGCCGCCCGCCCGCCGCTGCTGCGCACCACCGACCGCCTGGTGCTGCCCCAGCACCCGGCCCTGCACATCCCGGACACCAAGGTGGTGCTGTCCACCGCCTCGGTGTACCCGGCGAGCACCGCCGTCGCCTTCGAACTGGCCGCCAAGCTCGGCTACGACGGCGTGGAGGTGATGGTCTGGAACGACCCGGTCAGCCAGGACCTGGAGGCCCTGCGCCGGCTCTCCGACGCGCACCAGCTGCCGATCCTGGCCGTGCACGCGCCCTGCCTGCTGATCACCCAGCGGGTGTGGACCACCGACCCGTGGACCAAGCTGGTCCGGGCCCGGGCGGCGGCCGAGAAGCTCGGCGCGAGCGCCGTCGTCGTCCACCCGCCGTTCCGCTGGCAGCGGCAGTACGCCCGGGAGTTCGTCGAGGGCATCAACCGGATGGCGGGCGAGACCGACGTCCGCTTCGCCGTCGAGAACATGTACCCGTGGCGCTACCGCGACCGCGAGGTGCTCGCCTACTCGCCCGGCTGGGACGTCACCGACGAGGAGTACCGGCACTTCACCATCGACCTCTCGCACGTCGCCACCTCCCGGATCGACGCCTTCGCCATGGCCGAGCGGATGGGCGACCGGCTCGCCCACGTCCACCTGGCCGACGGCAGCGGCTCCGGCAAGGACGAGCACCTGATTCCGGGCCGGGGCAAGCAGCCCTGCGCCGAGTTCCTGGAGCATCTCGCCCGCACCGGCTTCGACGGCCACGTGGTGCTGGAGGTCAACACCCGCCGCTCCGCGTCCCCCGCCGAACGCGAGGCCGATCTCGCCGAGGCCCTCGCCTTCACCCGCTTGCACCTCGCCACCCCCTCGCGCGTACGCTGAGCGTCGGGCCCGCCAGGGCGCGAACTGCCGCACGGA
This sequence comes from Kitasatospora sp. NPDC059648, assembly GCF_042734825.1. Taxonomy (NCBI): domain Bacteria; kingdom Bacillati; phylum Actinomycetota; class Actinomycetes; order Kitasatosporales; family Streptomycetaceae; genus Kitasatospora; species Kitasatospora sp. NPDC059648. The sequence goes on from NZ_JBHWDU010000003.1 coordinate 113,886, forward strand.
GTGGGAGATATGACGATCAGTCCGAAACGCAGCGAGATCGCGGTCAGCTTCGGCGCGGTCGCCGCCGAGTACGACCGGGGCCGGCCGAGCTACCCCGACGAGCTGTTCGACACGGTGGAGCGGCTCTGGGGCCGGAGCCTCAAGGGGGCCAGGACCCTGGACGTCGGCGCCGGCACCGGCATCGCCACCCGGCTGCTGGCCGGCCGGGGCGCGGACGTCGTCGGGGTCGAGCCCAGCGACGGCATGGCCGCCCAGTTCCTGCTCTCCTCGCCCACCCTGCCGCTGGTCCGCGGCAACGGCGACGACCTGCCCTTCCACGACGGCTCCGCCGACCTGGTCACCTACGCCCAGGCCTTCCACTGGACCAGCCCGGAGCGGTCCGTCCCCGAGGCGATCCGGGTGCTGCGGCCCGGCGGGGCCCTCGCCACCTGGTGGAACGTGCAGGACGAGACCGTGCCGTGGGTCCGGGCCCGGGGCGAGCGGATGGCCGCCGCCCTCCCCGACCGCTACCACGGCTACGGCGGCATCAGCGCCCACACCGGCCACTTCGCCCCGGCCGGCCTCACCGTCGAACGGGCCGTGCTGCGCTGGGAGCGCCGGCTCACCGTCGACCACGTGCTCACCGACCTCACCTCCCGCTCCTACCTGGCCTCGCTGGGCCCCGAGGGGCGCGCACCCGTACTGGCCGCCGAACGGGAGGCCATGCTCGCCGAGTTCCCGGACGGCGTGGTGGTCGAACCGTTCGTCCTGGACGTCACCGTCGCCGTCAAGCAGGGCTGATCCCGCCGGGCCCGCGGACTGCCCGCATCGCGGACGGGCCGTCCGCCGGCCGGACGGCGGGCGTAGGCTCGTAAGCCACAACGGCCCCCGCACCCTCCTCACCGGCGGGGCGCCGGCGACAGCCCCGAAGGAGTGGAGCACAGTGCCCGAGCTGAGGTCCCGTACGGTCACCCACGGTCGCAACATGGCAGGCGCCCGGGCGCTTCTCCGGGCCGCCGGCGTAGCCCGCGAGGACTTCGGCAAGCCGATCATCGCGGTCGCCAACTCCTTCACCGAGTTCGTCCCCGGCCACACCCACCTCCAGCCGGTCGGCCGGATCGTCTCCGAGGCGATCAAGCAGGCGGGCGGCATCCCGCGCGAGTTCAACACCATCGCCGTGGACGACGGCATCGCGATGGGCCACGGCGGCATGCTCTACTCGCTGCCCTCGCGCGACCTGATCGCCGACTCGGTCGAGTACATGGTCAACGCCCACTGCGCCGACGCGCTGATCTGCATCTCCAACTGCGACAAGATCACCCCCGGCATGCTGATGGCCGCCCTGCGCCTCAACATCCCGACCGTCTTCGTCTCCGGCGGTCCGATGGAGGCCGGCAAGGCCACCCTGGTCGACGGCACGGTGCGCAAGCTGGACCTCATCGACGCGATCTCCCAGGCGGTCAACGAGAACGTCTCCGACGAGGACATCGCGATCATCGAGGAGAACGCCTGCCCCACCTGCGGCTCCTGCTCCGGCATGTTCACCGCCAACTCGATGAACTGCCTCACCGAGGCCATCGGCCTCTCGCTGCCCGGCAACGGCTCGGTGCTCGCCACCCACACCGCCCGCCGGGCCCTGTACGAGAGGGCCGGGCAGACGGTCGTCGAGATCGCCAACCGCCACTACGGCCAGGACGACGCCTCGGTACTGCCCCGCGCGATCGCCGGCCGTGCCGCCTTCGAGAACGCCATGGCGCTGGACATCGCCATGGGCGGCTCGACCAACACCATCCTCCACCTGCTCGCCGCCGCCCAGGAGGCCGAGCTGGACTTCGACATGCGGGCCATCGACGCGATCTCCCGCAAGGTGCCCTGCCTCTCCAAGGTCGCACCCAACGGCTCGTACTACATGGAGGACGTGCACCGGGCCGGCGGCATCCCGGCCATCCTCGGCGAGCTGTACCGGGGCGGCCTGCTCAACGAGGACGTCCACACCGTCCACTCCGACTCGCTCGCCGAGTGGCTCAAGACCTGGGACGTGCGCGGCGGTTCGCCCTCCGCCGAGGCCGTGGAGCTGTGGCACGCCGCACCCGGCTGCAAGCGCTCCGCCGAGGCCTTCTCCCAGTCCGAGCGCTGGGAGTCGCTGGACACCGACGCCGCCAGGGGCTGCATCCGCAGCGTAGAGCACGCCTACTCCGTCGAGGGCGGCCTCGCCGTGCTGTACGGCAACCTCGCCGAGGACGGCTGCATCGTGAAGACCGCCGGCGTCGACGAGTCGATCTGGACCTTCAGCGGCCCGGCGGTGGTCTGCGAGTCCCAGGAGGACGCGGTCGAGGCGATCCTCGCCAAGCGGGTCAAGGAGGGCGACGTCGTCGTCATCCGCTACGAGGGCCCCAAGGGCGGCCCGGGGATGCAGGAGATGCTCTACCCGACCTCCTTCCTCAAGGGCCGCGGCCTCGGCAAGGCCTGCGCGCTGATCACCGACGGCCGCTTCTCCGGCGGCACCTCGGGCCTGTCCATCGGCCACGCCTCTCCGGAGGCCGCCTCCGGCGGCACCATCGCCCTGGTCGAGGACGGCGACACCATCGCCATCGACATCCCGGCCCGGACGATCTCCCTGGAGGTGCCGGCCGAGGTCCTCGCCGAGCGCCGCCGCGCCCTGGAGGCCGGGCACGGCTACCGGCCGAAGAACCGCGACCGCCAGGTCAGCCAGGCGCTGCGGGCCTACGCGGCGATGGCCACCTCGGCCGACAAGGGCGCCGTCCGGGACGTCAGCAAGCTCGGCTGAGCCCGACCGGAACCGGTGGGTACCTGGAGGAGCCGTCCCGCGGTCCGGGACGGCTCCTCCTCGGTGTGCGGCACCCGGGTGATAATCGACGACGTGAGCGAGCAGCCCCCCACCCCCGCCCCCAAGCCCGCCGGCGCCCCCGAGCCCGAGCCGATCCGGTTCTTCGGCACCACCTGGGTCGACCGGGACAACGGCTACTGGCTGCGCCGGGTCGGCGTCTCGATCGGCGCCCTGGCCGCCACCGCCGCCGCCGCGCTGGTGCTGCGCTTCGGCGTCGAGGGCGTCGCACTCTCCGACAACGGAGGCTTCCTGAACGGGCTGCTGACCGCCGCGATCGCGGTCTGCTCGATGATGTCCGTCCGGCGCACCTGGAAGGTGCTCACCGAGGGCAAGGACCAGCTCACCGGCTGGATGGCCGAGGACCGGTCGCTCGGCGCCGTCTGGCTGATCGGCGGGGCCGGCAGCCTGGCCGCCTACTTCGCCCGCAGCCTGGTCGAGGCCCCCGGCGAGGGGGTCAAGCGGGCCGCCCACGAGCGGGCCGTCGAGCGGTACGGCAAGCGCCGGACCGGCCGCAGCGGCCGACCCGGCGCGAAGCGCAGGCGCTGACCCTCACTCGCGGCTGGTCGTGCCGCACTGGCCGCTCGGCGCCAGGTCGTGGCTGCGGTCGTACGGATCCGTGGTCGGGCCCGTCTGCTCGGGGTGGGGCCGGGCGAACTGGCGGAACTGCGGATGCACGAAGCCGTCGTACACGGAGCAGGCGTTGTTGCCCACGTCGGACATGGCCTTCCCAAAGACGATCTTCTTCGCGTCGACCTGGTGCCGGTCCGGATCGTAGAAGCGGTAGTCGCCGACCCTGCGCACGATCGTCCGGGTCGTCCATGTGTCGCCGGAGCTGACGGCGGCCGGCTCGACCAGGCCCACCGGTCGGGCGGTGCCGCCCTGCGGCGCCGCCGGGCCGTCGTTGACCGAGCGGCGGCCGCCCGGGTCGACCGGCGGGGTGTGCTTCCAGCGGGCGGCCAGCATCCGGGTGCGGCCGGACTGCTCCTTGACGGTGGCGGAGCGCACGAACTCCTCGTCCAGCACGAGGTCTGCGAACGGGTCCTTCCCGCCTGCTCCGGACGGGTCGGATCCGCCCGGCTCACCGCCCTCCGAGGGGCGCGGTTCCGGATCTTCGGCGATTGGCATCGCGCCAGTATGCCGACGGGGTGTGACGATCCGTTGATCGGGGGCACGCCTTGTGGTGAACCGGTGTGCGGGCCGCGTGGTTCACCACCGCTTGTCCGGAAATGCGCCGTCAGCCCTTGCCGCGGGCCTGCTTCACCCCGTGCACCACCCCGGCGATCCCCAGCAGGACGGCGGCCGGGAGCAGCGACAGGAGGAGCGCGCCGAACAGGCCCTCGTCGCCGAGGAACATCTGCGCCAGCGTGTCCAGCACCAGCAGCCCGCCGGCCGCCGGGAGCGCCGACTGCCACGGGTGTTCCCGAGCCCACCGCTTGAGCCGCCGGTCGCCGCCGTCCCCGCGCAGCTGGTTGCCGGCCCAGCCGACCAGGAAGAAGAAGAACAGACCCCAGCCGGCCGGTCCGGCCAGCATGCTCAGCGACCAGTCGCCGGAGATCGCCTCGATCCCCAGGGCTGTCGCCCCCACCACCGCACCGACTCCCGCGGCCGTCCGCCACGGGCCCACCGTCGCCGAGGCGACGGCGAGTTGCCGGTTCTCTCGTCGGGACATTCCGTCGTGTGCCATGACTCCACGGTGCGCCTGCCCGGGCGCGGAGGCCATAGGGGAAACCCCCGAGTTTTCTCCCTAGGGCGTGCCCCAGCGCCGCGCGCCCGGCGGGAGTTGTCGGACACCCCCAGGGTGTCAGGCGCATCCCGGGGGCACCGGCCGTGCCGACCACCGGACGGCCGGCCGGGCAACGGCTCCTCCGCAGCCCGCCGACCACGGACCGGACGGTCCCGACGGGCGCCGCGGCACGGTGCGAGGATGGCCGCAGTACCGAGGCTAGGAGCGGACCATGGGCAGCAGCGCAGCACACGGACAGAAGATCGCCTTCCTGGGCACCGGCAAGATCGGCGAGGCCCTGCTCTCCGGTCTGCTGCGGGCCGGCAAGGCCCCGTCGGACGTCCTGGTGACCGCCCGTCGGCCCGAGCGCGCGGCCGAACTCGCCGCCCGTTACGGCGTGGTGGCCGTCTCCAACGCCGAGGCCGCCAAGCTGGCCGACACCCTGATCCTCGCGGTCAAGCCGCAGGACATGGGCACCCTGCTGGAGGAGCTGGCCCCGCACATCGGCGCGGACCGGCTGGTGATCTCCGCGGCGGCCGGAGTCCCCACCGCCTGGTTCGAGGAGCGGCTGGCGGCCGGCACCCCGGTGGTCCGGGTGATGCCCAACACGCCGGTGCTGGTGGACGAGGGGATGAGCGTCATCTCCGGCGGCTCGCACGCCCGGGAGGAGCACCTGGCGCGCGCCGAGGAGATCTTCAGCTCGGTCGGCAAGGCGCTGCGGCTGCCGGAGTCCCAGCAGGACGCGGCCACCGCGCTGTCCGGCTCCGGCCCGGCCTACTTCTACTTCCTGGTGGAGGCGATGACGGACGCGGGCATCCTGCTCGGCCTGCCCCGGCAGGTGGCGCACGACCTGATCGTGCAGTCCGCGATCGGCGCCTCGGTGATGCTGCGCGACTCCGGCGAGCACCCGGTGAAGCTGCGCGAGGCGGTCACCTCCCCGGCCGGTACGACCATCGCGGCCATCCGCGAGCTGGAGAACCACGGGGTCCGGGCCGCGCTGCTGGGCGCCCTGGAGGCGGCCCGGGACCGGTCCAGGGAGCTGGCCTCCGGCGGGAAGTGATCGCGCGCGACCCCTCCCGCGATCGAGGCGCAGCCCCTACGCTCTCGGCCACCGTCGTCCGTACCGGCCAGTAGCGAGGTTCCCGCATGAGTGCCGCGCCGTCCGTGCAGCCCGTTCCGTCCCCGATGGCACCCGGCCTGCGCGTCGGGCGGGCGGCGCTCGCCGTCAGCTTCCTGCTCCAGGGCACCACCTTCGCGCTGCTGGTCACCTGCATCCCGGAGATCCAGCACCGGTACGGGCTGAGCGACGGGCTGCTGCCGGTCTTCCTGGCCGCGGTGCCGATCCTGGCCGGGGTGGGCTCGGTCCTCTCCGAGCAGCTGGTGAAGCGCACCGGCGCCCGGGCCGTGCTGCGGGTGGTCCAGCCGGCGGTCTGCCTCAGCCTGGCGGGCGCCGGGCTGGGCGGTTCGCTGTGGCAACTCGCCCTCGCGCTGGGCGCGTTCGGACTGCTGGTGGGTGCGCTGGACGCCAGCATGAACATGCTGGGGGTGGGCCTCCAGCACCGCTACGGCCGCTCGATCATGATCGGGTTCCACGCCGCGTTCAGCCTCGGCGGCATCCTCGGCGCGGCCGTCGCGGGCCTCGGCTCGCACTACGACCTGGGGCTGCCGGTGCTGTTCGGCACGGCCGCGGCGGTGATCGCCCCGCTCGCGGTGCTGACCGGCAAGCTCCCCCAGCCTTCGGCCGGGGGGACCCCCACCGCCGGACCGGCCGAACTCGGCGACGCCGTACGGGAGGCCGCCGAGGCCGCCGCCCGGCCCATCCCCTGGCGCCCGCTGCTGCCGCTGTGCCTGGCGATGGCGTTCGCGTACATCGCGGACGCCTCGGTCTCCAACTACAGCGTCAAGTACCTCACCGACGGCCTGGGCAGCCGCGAGGACCTGGCCAAGCTCTCCTACCTCGGCTACATGGTCGCGATGCTGCTCGGCCGGGCCCTGGGCGACCGCGCGGTGCAGCGCTTCGGCGCGGTCGCGGTGGTGCGCGGCGGCGCGGCGCTGGCGGCGCTCGGCTTCGGACTGGCCGCGGTGGCCCCCACGGCCTGGGCGGGCATCGCCTCGTTCACCGTGCTCGGCTTCGGCATCTGCGCGATCATCCCGCAGGTGTTCGCGGCCGGCGGGCGGCTCTTCCCGGCCGACTCGGACGCCGCCGTGGCCCGGCTCAACCTCTTCAACTACGTGGGGTTCCTGATCGGTTCACCGCTGGTCGGGGCGATCGCGGACGCCGGCTCGTACCGCTGGGCGCTGCTCGCCCCGATGCTGCTGGTGCTCGCCGTGCTGCCGCTGGCCGAGCGCTTCGCCCCGGCCCCGGTGGCGGCGCCCGTCGCGGCGTGACGGCCCGGGCCTGCCCGCGACGGGTCGGCGAGCCCTGGCCGCCGCCCGTCCGCCGCCACCCACTACGGTGGAGGCCATGCCCGAAGCCGAGCGTGACACCCCCTGCGGCCTGCACCTCTTCTGGGACGAGGCCGTCACCGCCTACGACTTCGGCCCCGGTCACCCGATGGACCCGACCCGGCTGGCGCTCACCATGCGCCTGGTCGAAGCCCTCGGGCTGAGCACCGGGCCGGGGGTGGCCGTCCGTTCCGCACCGGCCGCCGGGGAGTCCACCCTGCAACTGGTGCACACCCGGGAGTACGTCGAAGCGGTCAAGCACGCCGCCGCGCACCCCGAGCAGTCGGACCCCCTACACGGGCTCGGCACCGACGACAACTGGTCCTTCCCGGCGGTCCACTCGGCCTCCTCGCTGATCGCCGGTCAGTCGGTCGCCGCCGCCGAGGCGGTCTGGCGCGGCGACACCCCGCACGCCGTCAACTTCGCCGGCGGGCTGCACCACGCGATGCCCGGCAAGGCCTCCGGCTTCTGCATCTACAACGACCCGGCCCTGGCCATCGCCCGGCTGCTCGAACTCGGCGCCGAGCGGGTCGCCTACGTCGACGTGGACGTCCACCACGGCGACGGCGTCCAGGAGGCCTTCTGGAACGACCCCCGGGTGCTGACCATCTCGCTGCACGAGCACCCGGCCACCCTCTTCCCGCAGACCGGCTGGCCCACCGAGACCGGCGGCCCGGACGCTCCCGGCTCCGCCGCCAACCTGCCGCTGCCGGCCGGCACCGGAGACGCCGGCTGGCTGCGCGCCTTCCACGCCCTGGTGCCCGAGCTGCTCGAAGCCTTCCGGCCGCAGGTCCTGGTCACCCAGCACGGAGCGGACACCCATCTGGAGGACCCGCTCGCCCACCTCGCCGTCACCGTGGACGCCCAGCGGCTGATCGCCGAGGAGCTGCACGAGCTGGCCCACCGGCACGCCGGCGGCCGCTGGGTGGCCACCGGTGGCGGCGGCTACGCGGTGGTGGACGTCGTCCCGCGCACCTGGACCCACCTGGTCGCCACCGCCGCCGGCCGGCCCGTCGACCCGGCCACCGAGACCCCCGAGGCCTGGCGCGCCGAGGTCTACCGCCGTACCCGCCGCCCCGCCCCGCTGCGGATGACCGACGGCGCCCGCCCGGCGTGGCGCGACTTCGAATCGGGTTACGATCCGGCGGACCGACTCGATCAGGCCATCCTCGCCGGCCGCCGCGCGGTGTTCCCCCACCACGGCCTGCTGGCCTGAATCAGCCGCCCCGGCAGGCGTCTGGCGGGCCGTGCGTACGCCGACCGGTGCCATCCGCCGAGTGACTACGTACTGCAACGGTGCTATTCCTCACGGTACGAGGACTGCATCTCCCCTCTTCCCACTGGTACCACCCATAACTACTCTGGGGATACACGTGTGCCGGTGGAGTCACCGGAGGGGAAGCCGGTGCCTTGCACACGGGTTAAGGGTCGGGTGATGGTCATGAGTTCCGTCGAGCGTCCCCTGCAGGAAGTCGTCTTCCTGACCGTGGCCGAGGTCGCCGCGGTCATGCGGGTGTCCAAGATGACCGTGTACCGGTTGGTGCACAGCGGAGAGCTGCCGGCCATCCGGGTCGGACGGTCCTTCCGGGTGCCCCAGCAGGCGGTGCACGAGTACCTCAAGGAGTCGTACGTGCGGCTTGAGAGCGCGTAGCCGACCGGCCGGGCGGGGGCGCGTCCGCAGCCGCGGACGCGCCCCCGTTCGCCCCGGATTTCCCGGGAGTTTCCCGGCTGCCGGGAGTGCGATTTACAGCCCCGGCCACGCGGACGGTAGGCTAGGCCCTCACGTCAGTCGTATGGACTCCGTCTCTCACGGACGAGAGTCTCAGTGAGCGAGGGTTGTTCCGTGGGCTCTGTCATCAAGAAGCGTCGCAAGCGTATGGCCAAGAAGAAGCACCGCAAGCTTCTGAAGAGGACCAGGGTCCAGCGTCGCAACAAGAAGTAACGCCTGAGCCTGCGCCTCGGCCCCGCACTTGCGGGGGCCACCCGCGCACTCGCGTTCAGCGGCGCAGGAAGAACTCATCGGCCCCGCCCTCGCGGGGGTCAGGCGTTCCACCGCCCGTCCAGGCCTCGTGCCTGGGCGGGCGGTGTCGTTTCACGGCACAGCGCGGCGGCGCGGTACGGTGCACGCAGGCCGCTCGGGTCGAGGGAATGGGGTGCAGCACCGTGGGCGTGGTCGTGCTCGTCACCGGCGTGGCACGCCATCTCGGTGCCCGCTTCGCCGCCGAGGTCCGTCGTCGTCCGGGGGTGGACCGGGTCGTCGGCGTGGACGTGCAGCCGCCGCGGTTGCCGGTCGAGGAGCCGGACGGCCCGGCCGCGCCGTACACCTTCCACCAGCTCGACCTGCGCCGCCCGGCGGTCTCCCGGGTGATCGCCGAGCACCGGGTGGACACCGTGGTGCACCTCAGCGTCAGCGCCACCGGTCTGGGCTCCACCAACCGCTCCGCGGTGAAGGAGTCCAACGTCATCGGCACCATGCAGCTGCTCGGCGCCTGTCAGAAGGCCCCCGGGGTGCGCCGGCTGGTGGTGAAGTCCACCACCGGCGTCTACGGCTCCGCGCCCCGCGACCCGGCGGTGTTCAGCGAGCGGATGCAGCCGAAGGACCCGCCCGGCGGCGGCTTCGCCAAGGACGCGGCCGAGGTCGAGGGCTACGTGCGCGGCTTCGCCCGGCGCCGTCCGGACGTCGCGGTGACGGTGCTTCGGTTCGCCAACATCGTCGGCCCGGGCGCCGACACCCCGCTCAGCGAGTACTTCGCGCTGCCGGTGCTGCCCACCGTGCTCGGCTACGACCCCAGGCTGCAGTTCGTCCACGAGGACGACGCGGTCGCGGTGCTCTGCCGGGCCGCCGAGGAGCCCGCCCCGGGCACCGTCAACACCGGCACCTTCAATGTGGCGGGGGAGGGCGTGCTGCTGCTCTCCCAGTGCGCCCGCCGGCTCGGCCGCCCCACCCTGCCGCTGCTGCTGCCCGCGGTCAGCTGGATGGCCGGGCTGGCCCGGCAGACCCGGCTGGTGGACGTCTCGTCGGAGCAGCTGCGGCTGCTGACCCACGGTCGGGTGGTGGACACCACCCGGCTGCGGGAGGTGTTCGGCTACCGCCCGGCGTTCAGCACACCGGAGGCCTTCGCCGACTTCGCCGCCGCCCAGGGCCCAGGCCTGCTGCCGCCCGAGCGGCTGGCCGCCGCCGCCGACCGGCTGGCCGCCCTGCTCGGCCCGGAGCCCCCGGCCGCCGCACCGAACGCCGTACCGAACCGCCCCCACCGCCCGAGGAGCTGAGCCCGCGATGAGTGCCGCCGCCGAGAACGTGCCGGGTGAGGCCAAGGTCATCCCGATCGAGTCCGCACCCAGCTGGAGCTCGCCCGAGGGCCCCGGCCTGGCCGACCGGCTCGCCGGAGCCGTCGGCGGGGCGCTGTCCGGGCAGCTCGGCCCGGCGGCCACCCGGCTGTTCGGCAAGGGCTGGGAGGGCCGGGCCACCGAGGGGCTGGCCTTCCTGCGCCGCCGGATCACCGGCGACTACGAGGTGGACGAGTTCGGTTTCGACCGGGAGCTCACCGAGGAGGTGCTGCTCTCGCTGCTGCGCCCGCTGGCCGAGAAGTACTTCCGGATCGACGTCCAGGGGATCGAGAACATCCCGGCCGAGGGCGGCGCGCTGATCGTCGCCAACCACTCCGGCACCGTCCCGCTGGACGCCCTGATGACCCAGGTGGTCATCCACGACCACCACCCGCACCACCGGCACCTGCGGATGCTCGCCGCGGACCTGGTCTTCGTGCTGCCGGGCGTCAACGAACTGGCCCGCAAGGCCGGCCACACCCTGGCCTGCAACGAGGACGCCCAGGCGCTGCTGGAGCGCGGCGAGGTGGTCGGGGTCTGGCCGGAGGGCTTCAAGGGGATCGGCAAGCCGTTCTCCGAGCGCTACAAGCTCCAGCGCTTCGGCCGCGGCGGCTTCGTCTCCTCGGCGCTGCGGGCGAAGGTGCCGATCGTGCCGTGCTCGATCGTCGGGGCGGAGGAGACCTATCCGATGATCGGCAACGTGAAGACGCTGGCCCGGCTGCTCGGCCTGCCGTACGTGCCGATCACACCGACCTTCCCGTGGCTGGGGCCGCTCGGGGTGCTGCCGCTGCCGACCAAGTGGACGATCCGCTTCGGCGTGCCGATCGCCACCGACGGCTACCCGGCGGAGGCGGCGGACGACCCGATGCTGGTCTTCGACCTGGCCGACGAGGTGCGCGAGACCATCCAGCACACCCTGTATCAGCTGCTGGTGCAGCGGCGGTCGGTGTTCTTCTGATCCGGCGTGCCCGGATGTGACGGTGCCCCGGCGGAGTCCGCTCCGCCGGGGCACCGTCACACCGCACCGCTCAGCTGCCGCCGAGGATCCGCAGGCCTGGCAGCAGGCCCGGAACGAGCGGGGGGACGTCCACCCCCTGCTGGGCACCCGTCGGCGCGCTGGGCAGGCCGGACGGCTGCTGCGGCACCTGCGGCGGGGCCGCGTCGGCGCTCGGCGAGGGCTTGCCCGCGCCGGAGAGCCCGTTGGTGAGGTCGCCGACCAGCCCGTTGACCGCGTCCGGGGCGTTGGTGGGCAGGGTGCTCGGCAGGCCGCCGCCCTTGGCCCCGCTGCCGGCCGTGGTGCCGGGCGCGGCGGGGGCGCGGTCACCGCCGGGGCGGTCGCCCGTGCTGCCCTGGGACTGCCCGGAGCCGGTTGCGGCGCCGGAGCCGCTGGCGCCGGAACCGGCCGGGGAGCCGCCGGTCGAGGAGGACGAGTCGCCGCCCGCTCCGGTGCCGGCCGGGCCACCGCTCTTGGCGGAGGGCTGGGCCAGGCGCAGGGGCGCGACGTCCTCGCTTATGTCGTCGAAGAGCTGGTTCACCAGGTGCGCCTGCTCGGTCAGTTGGACCGGCAGCCGGCCCTGCAGCTCGCTCCAGCGGCCGTCCTCGTCGTGGGCGAAGCCGGCCAGCGCGCGCATCGGGTCCAGCGAGCCGTTGCTGCGGTAGACCGAGCGCAGCAGGTCGCGGCCCTTGAGGGCGTCGGCGTGCATGTCGTCCAGTGCCCGGCGGACCCGGTCGACGGTGGCCGGGCTGAGCGCGGTGCTCGAACCGGGCCGGCCGACCAGGGCGTTGGCCTCGCCGAGCCGGGTGGCGGCGTTGTCGAGCAGCAGCCGGCCGCGTTCCGAGTCGGAGTCCGCGAGGTTCAGCCGGAGCCCTTCGAGGCCGCGCTTCATGCCGTACAGCGTGTCCCCGGGGAGGGCGCTGGAACTCGCGGTGGCGGCCCCCGCCAGGCTGCCGACGGCGAGCCCGGCGACCAGCCCGCCGATCGCGAAGCGGCGGCTCCACCGCCCGCGTGGCGCCGTCCGGATGGCCCGGTGGCGGCGCTGGCGGGGCACCGCGGCGCCCGGCCCACCCGCGAACGCCTGCTCGAACGCGGCCGTCAGCTGGGCTCGTTGGACCGCCCGGACCTCCCGGTCCAGAGCCGGTCCGGGCAGCGCCCCCAGTGCGTCGGCCAGGCCGACCAGTTCGGCCATCGCGACCGAACCCGCCTCGGCGGAAGCGGTGTTGGCCGAATCGGCGTTGGCCGCGCGGCGTTGCTCCGCCTGGTGGGCCTCCAGCGCCTCGGTGAAGGCCTTCACCCGCCGGTGCTCCAGCACGTTTGCCGTCACGGACCACACCTCCCTTCGTCGTTGTCGACACCCCGGCCTGCCGGACGGTTGCCCCGGCGGGCCAAAGCCACTCCATCGGGTGATAGGTCGCAATTCGGCTTGACCGTACGCCTGGTGGGGGCTTGCACGCTGGCCAACGAGCGGTGCGGGCGGTCGGTTACGCACGGCTGATCATCGGACCGACCGTTCACCCGGACGTGTCGGTCGGGTACGTGCGGTGACGGCCTTCCGGGTCGCCGCCGGACCAGGGCCCGCCCGGGCCCCGTCGGTCCCCCGGTCACCGTCGCCTCATCGCGCGTCGGGCGGCAGGAGCCTGGCCAGGGTGCGGACGGCGCGGTACTGGAGGGTCTTGATGGCGCCCTCGTTCTTGCCCATGATCCGTGCCGTCTCGGCCACCGAGAGCCCCTGGAGGAAGCGCAGCGTCACGCACTCCTGCTGCTGCGGGTTGAGCCGGCGCACCGCGTCCAGCAGGGCGGCGTTGGAGAGCGACTCCAGCACCGACTCCTCCGGGCTGCGCTCGCACTCGTTGGAGTCGAGCATCTCGCCGGTGGTGACCTCCAGCCGGAACCGGCTGGACTTGAAGTGGTCGGCGACCAGGTTGCGGGCGATGGTGACCAGCCAGGCGCCGAAGTCCCGGCCCTGCCAGGTGAAGGTGCCGATCCGGCGCAGCGCGCGCAGGAAGGTCTCGCTGGTGAGGTCCTCGGCGGTGGCCCGACTGCCGACCCGGTAGTAGATGTAGCGGTAGACGGTGTCCGCGTAGTGGTCGTAGAGCCCGCCGAAGGCCTCGCTCTCGCCTGCCTGGGCCCGCTCGACCAGCTCCATGATCGGGTTGTGCTCGGTCTCGTAGCCGGGGCTCGGCGCGGTGCGGGCGCGGCTGCGGCCGACGCCGGCGGTGCCGGTGCGGCCGCGCGAGCCGGTGCCGGTGGAGCCGGCGGCGGTGGTGCGCAGCGCCAGTCCGGGGCCGTGCTGGTGGCCGAACGGCGCGCCGGCGGGCACGAGTTGGGGCGAGGCGGCGAGCTGGCTGCGGAGCAGGGTGCGCAGCAGGTCCAGGCCGGTGGAGATCTGCCGCTCGGCGGTCGGACGGCCGCGGAGGCCGGTGCGGGCGCGCAGGGGCGCGGACGACGGGCGGGAGGGAGCAGGCGCGTCGTTCCGGACGGGTGGGTACACGGGACTCCCAGAGGCAGAACTGTGGACGGATCACCTCCGCCTGCGCGGAGAGCACTCCCCATGGCACCCGTTCGAGCGGGATGCATGGGTGACGTGCATCCAGGAGAGAATAACGCTTTGTGCAATGACAGCTACACCCTGTGGTCGAAGTGGTCGTTTGGGATCCATTTGCTGTGCATATTCGGCTGACACTGACCGGAGATGTCATCGTTCATCCGGCTCAACGTGACCGCTTGGGCGCCCAGGGTGACCAATTCGGTGGTGCCACGGGCGGTTTCCCAGCCTTGGGGTTCGGCAACCCCCGACTTTCCGGGTCTGGCGAACAATCAGAACCGGTCATTGAGTGTCAGATTCGCTCAGACGGCTCGGACGGCCTCGGGGCAACGGGGAGTTCGCTCGTACGAGGGGGCAGGTCAGGCCCATGATTGACGCCTCCTCACCCGTGCGGGCGAGGTGCGGAAACGGTTCCCCGCACGGGAGCCGGGAGGCCGTCCGGCCGGACTCCGGCGGGTGTCGGGGCCGTTCCGGGCGTGGCTCAGCCGCGCCGGCGACGGCGCTGCAGCGCCACCGCGGCCGCCGTCGCGCCGGCCGCCACCCCGAGTGCGCCCGCCGCCGGCAGCCCCACCCGGGCCGCCTTGCGGCCGGTGCGGAAGTCGCGGACCCGCCAGCCCTGCGCCCGGGCGTGCCGCCGCAGCGCGCCGTCCGGGTTCACCACGTACGGGTGGCCGACCAGCGAGAGCATCGGGATGTCGTTGGCCGAGTCGCTGTACGCGGCGCAGCGGTCGAGGTCCAGCCGCTCGCGCCGGGCCAGCGCGCCCACCGCGGCGGCCTTGGCCGGGCCGTGCAGCAGGTCGCCGACCAGTCGGCCGGTGTAGTGGCCGTCCCGGGCCTCGGCGACGGTGCCGAGCGCGCCGGTCATGCCGAGCCGCCGGGCGATGATCCGGGCGACCTCCAGCGGGGCGGCGGTCACCAGCCAGACCCGCTGGCCCGCGTCCAGGTGCATCTGGACCAGTGCGCGGGTGCCGGGCCAGATCTTGTCGGCGACGACCTGCTCGAAGACCTCCTCGCAGATCACCTCCAGATCGGCGGTGCGCTTCCCGGCGACGATGCCGAGGGCGGTGTTGCGGGCGTCCGAGATGTGGTCCGGGTCCTCGGTGCCGTGCAGCCGGAACATGGCCTGCTGCCAGGCGAAGCGGGCGATGTCGCGGCGGGTGAGGAAGCCGTGGCGGTAGAGGCCGACGCCGAGGTAGAAGATGGCCGCGCCGCGCAGGATGGTGTTGTCGCAGTCGAAGAAGGCGGCGGCGCGCGGGTCGTCCCGGTCGGGGGTGTGGTTCCCGGCCGGCGCCTTGGGGGCCTTCCCGGGCCGGCCCGCGGCGGGGGCCCCGGCCGCGGTGCCCACCGTCGCCGTCGCCCCGGGTCCGGTGGTGTCCGCTTCGAGGGCGCCCGCCCCGGCGGTGTCCGTAGCGGGGGCGGCCGCAGCGTGGGCGTCCGTCGCGAGGGGGGAGAGCGGCTCGGCGCGCAGGGCGGCCTCGGCGGCCGCGGCGGCGGCCTCGCCCGCCAGGGCGCTCCGCTCGGTGGAGGAGCGCCTCGCCTGGGTGAGCCTTCGGAGCACGGCCATGTCATCGAGCATATCCAGCCGGGAGGGGAGCGGCCGTGACGACGCCGTGCCCGTGGGGTGAACAGCTTCCCGGCCCCGTCCCCGGCGCCCCGGGGGCGGGGTGGGGGAGTGGCGCACAATGGCGGGGTGAGCCCACTGCTGCGACGTAAGAGCCCCGAGCCGGCGGACCGTACCGTGACCCTGGTCGCCAAGCCCGGCTGCCACCTGTGCGACGAGGCTCGGGAGGTGATCGTCCGGGTGGCGGCGGAGCTGGGCGCGGCCTTCGAGGAGAAGGACATCACCCGGGACGAGGAGCTGTACCGCCGCTACTGGGAGCAGATCCCGGTCACCCTGATCGACGGCCGCCAGCACGACTTCTGGCGGGTCGACGAGGGCAGGCTGCGCAAGGCCCTGGGCGCCTGAGGAACCGTTCGTCCGTGTGTCGCCGCCCCCGCCGACCGGCGGGGGCGGTTCGCCGAATCGTTGCCAAAGACACTCCGTCCCGGCCTGGGGCGGGGTGCCTCGGTCGGCTTACGATCGAACGCGTTTGCGCCCGTGGGGGGCTGAGCACACGAGGAGTGCCGCCATGCTTCCCCGCCCGACCCCCGCGACGTCCGAGGCCCTGCCCGGTGGCCGGGGCTTCGCCGTGGTGGACGTCGAGGCGACCGGCCGCAGCCCGTGGCGGCACCGGGTGGTCGAGGTGGCGGTGGTGCTGCTGGACGAGCGGCTCTGCCCCGAGGGGGAGTTCGCCACCCTGCTGGATCCGCTGGGCCCGGTCGGCCCGACCCACGTGCACCGGATACGCCAGGCGGACGTCGAGGGCGCCCCGCGGTTCCGGGAGATCGCCCCGCGGCTGCTGGAGCTGCTGGCGGGCCGGGTGCTGGTCGGCCATCACGTCAGCTGCGACCACGCCTTCCTGGACCGCGAGTTCGCCCGCATCGGGGTGCCGCTGCCGCCCGTCCCGCTGCTGTGCACGATGCGGCTGGCCCGCGCCCACCTGCCGGAGGTCCGCGGCTACGGGCTGGCGGCCTGCGCGGAGGCGACCGGCCTGGGGTGGTACCCGGCGCACACCGCGCTCGGCGACGCCCGGGTGACCGCCGAGCTGCTGCGACACTGCGTGGGCGCCCCGTCCTGCCCGCCCGACGACTGGGCCGACCCGCTGCGCGAGGCCGCCCGGGTGCCGTGGCCGCGGCTGGGCCGGGCCCGGTCCCGCCCGTCCGGAGGGCCCGTCCCACTGCTGCGCCGCGAGGCGTCGTACGGCCCCTGGCTGCCCGGTTCCGCGGCCCCGGAGCTCGTCCTGACGCAGCCCGGTGCTATGGGTTCGACGGCGTGATGCGCATCACTGTGCGGGGACAAATCGGACACCATCTTTGTGCACACGTTCACAAACGCTTAGCCTGGCTGCCAAAGCCCAGCTTCACCCACAGGAGCACCGTGGCAATCGGCCGATCACCACAGAGCAGTCCGCAGACGCCTGACCAGGGCGCCGCGCGCCGACCCTCGCGTGCCCGGGGCATCCCGGAGGCGACCGTCGCCCGGCTCCCCCTCTACCTGCGGGCCCTCACCGCACTCTCCGAGCGCTCGGTGCCGACCGTCTCCTCCGAGGAACTGGCCGCCGCGGCCGGCGTGAACTCGGCCAAGCTGCGCAAGGACTTCTCCTACCTCGGCTCGTACGGCACCCGCGGCGTCGGCTACGACGTCGAGTACCTCGTCTACCAGATCTCCCGCGAGCTCGGCCTGACCCAGGACTGGCCGGTCGTCATCGTCGGCATCGGGAACCTCGGCCACGCCCTCGCCAACTACGGCGGCTTCGCCTCCCGCGGCTTCCGGGTCGCCGCCCTGTTGGACGCCGACCCGAACGTGGTCGGTTCCACCGCGGCCGGACTGCCGGTGCGCCACATGGACGAGCTGGAGTCGATCGTCGAGAGCCAGCACGTCTCGATCGGCGTGATCACCACCCCGCCCGGCGCCGCCCAGCAGGTTTGCGACCGGCTGGTCGAGGCAGGCGTTACCAGCATCCTGAACTTCGCCCCGACCGTGCTGACCGTTCCGGACGGCGTGGACGTGCGCAAGGTGGACCTCTCCATCGAACTGCAGATCCTCGCCTTCCACGAGCAGCGCAAGGCCGGGGAGGAGCCCGACCGCACCGAGTCGGTGCTGGACCGCGCCCCCGGCCCGGTCCGGGCGGCCGCGGCCAAGCTCCGCCGGGCGGCCGGCGGCAGCGGCAAGGGTCGCCCCGGTGCCGAGCCGGTGGTCAAGGACCAGGCCGAGCAGGCCACCAAGGGCAAGACCGCCAAGGGCGGCGAGGGCGAGCTGTCCGCGGTGATGCCCGCATGAACACCGAGAGCTGTGGGGGGCGGGCATGAGTCTTCTCGTCGTCGGACTGAGCCACCGGACGGCGCCGGTCGGCGTGCTGGAGCGCGCCGCGCTGACCGGTGAGGTCCCGACCCGGCTGCTGCACGACGCGGCCGCCTCCTCGACCGTCGCCGAGGCCGCCCTGCTCAACACCTGCAACCGGATCGAGCTGTACGCGGACGTGGACAAGTTCCACGCCGGCGTCGCCGAGCTCTCGCTGCTGCTGGCCCACCACAGCGGGGTGGACCTGGAGGAGCTGACCTCCCACCTGTACGTCCACTACGAGGACCGCGCCGTCCACCACCTGTTCTCGGTGGCCTGCGGCCTGGACTCGATGGTGGTCGGCGAGGGCCAGATCCTCGGCCAGCTTCGCGACGCGCTGGCCAAGGCCCAGGACGAGCACACCGCCGGGCGCGGCCTGAACGAGCTGTTCCAGCAGGCCCTGCGGGTCGGCAAGCGGGCGCACAGCGAGACCGGCATCGACAAGGCCGGCCAGTCGCTGGTCACCTTCGGCCTGGAGCAGGTCGCCGCGGGCGCGGGCGAGATCGCCGGCAAGCGCGCGCTGGTGGTCGGGGCCGGCTCGATGAGCTCGCTGGCCGCCGCCACCCTGGTCCGCTCCGGCGTCACCGACCTGCTGATCGCAAACCGGACGCCGGCCCGCGCCGAGCGCCTGGTGGAGATCCTCGGCCCGGACGTGGCCCGCTCCCTGGACCTCGCCAAGGTGCCGGAGGCACTGGCCGACGTCGACCTGGTGATCTCCTGCACCGGCGCGGCCGGCGTGGTGGTCCGGGCCGAGGACGTGGCCGCCGCGGTCGCCGTCCGTACCTCCCCGGAACCGCTGGCCCTGCTCGACCTCGCCATGCCGCGCGACGTCGACCACGCCGTGCACGAGCTCGACGGCGCCCTGCTGGTCGACCTGGAGAGCCTCTCCCACGCGCACGCCGCCAGCCCCGGCGCCGGCGACGTCGACGAGGTCACCCGGATCGTCGCCGACGAGGTCACCGCCTTCGGCGCCGCCCAGCGGGCCGCCCGGATCGCCCCGACCGTGGTCGCGCTGCGGGCGATGGCCTCCGACGTGGTCGCCGCCGAACTGGGCCGGCTGGACTCCCGGCTGCCCGAGCTCGACGAGCGCTCCCGCGCCGAGATCACCCAGACCGTCCGCCGCGTCGTCGACAAGCTGCTGCACGCCCCGACCGTCCGGGTGAAGCAGCTGGCCGCCGAGCCCGGCGGCGCCTCCTACGCGGACGCCCTGCGCGAGCTGTTCGACCTCGACCCGGCGGCCGTGCACGCCGTGTCGGGCACGCCCGTCGGCGGCCGGCCCCAGCCCTCGGGCGGGGGCACCAGATGAACCGTCAGCCATCCCACGAGTACCACCGGGACGATCACCTCATGAATGGTCAACCGCTCACCGAGCAGGCTCCGGCCGCCGCCCTGCGGCTCGGCACCCGGCGCAGCGCGCTCGCCATGGCCCAGTCGGGCATGGTCGCCCGCGAGGTGACCAGGCTCACCGGCCGCCCCGTCGAGCTGGTCGAGATCACCACCTACGGAGACACCTCCCGGGAGGCCCTCGCACAGATCGGCGGCACCGGCGTGTTCGTCTCCGCGCTGCGGGACGCCCTGCTGGAGGGCCGGATCGACTTCGCCGTGCACTCGCTCAAGGACCTGCCGACCGCCGCGCCCGAGGGCCTGGCGCTGGCCGCCGTCCCCGAGCGCGAGGACGTCCGGGATGCCCTGGTCGCGGCCGAGGGCCTGACCCTGGACGAGCTGGTGGAGAAGCTGGCCGGCGCCGGGCGCGCGGCCCGGATCGGCACCGGCTCGCCGCGCCGGATGGCCCAGCTGAACGCCTGGGCCCGGGCCCGCGGGGCGCAGCTGGAGACCGTCGCGATCCGCGGCAACGTGGACACCCGGATCGGCTACGTGGCCGGTGGCGAGCTGGACGCCGTGGTGCTGGCCACGGCCGGCCTCAACCGGCTGGGCCGCGGCGCCGAGATCTCGCAGCACCTGGACCCCGAGCTGATGATCCCGGCCCCCGGCCAGGGCGCGCTCGCGATCGAGTGCCGCGCCGCCGACGGCGATCTGACCGCCGCGCTCGCCGCGCTGGACCACGCCCCCACCCGGGTCGCCGTGGCCGCCGAGCGCGCCCTGCTGGCCACCCTGGAGGCCGGCTGCTCGGCGCCGGTGGCCGCACTGGCCACCTGGAGCCGGGAGAACGAACTGCAGCTGGACGGTGTGGTCGGAGACCCCGACGGCGCCGCCCTGCTGAAGATGTCCGCCAACGGTCCGATCGTCCTCGACGAGACCGCCGAGCAGCAGGCGCGGGCCCTCGGCCACGCCCTGGCCGCCCGGCTGCTCGGCGCGGGCGCGGCCACCCTGATGGGGGAGCGAGCCCGATGAGCCCCACCGCCGCCACCGACGCCCTGTTCCCGGCCGCCCAGCCCACCGGACGGTGCACCTTCCTGGGGGCGGGCCCGGGGGACCCGGGCCTGCTGACCCTGCGCGCGGTCGAGGTGCTGTCCTCGGCCGACGTCCTGGTCGCCGACCCGCTGACCGCCGCGGCCGTGCGCACCCACTGCCCGGCCGGCGTGCAGGTCCACACCCCGGCCGCCGAAAGTGCCGACTTCGACCTCGCCAAGCTGGTCGCCGAGGCCGTCCGGGCCGGCAAGCACGTGGTCCGCACCGTCGACGGCGACCCGGGCCTGGACGGCTGCGCCGCCGAGGAGATGCTCAGCTGCGCGGGTGACGGGATCCCCTTCGAGGTGATCCCGGGCGTCGCCCAGTCGGTCGGCGTCCCGGCGTACGCGGGCGTCCCGCTGCGCGGCGCGGCCGGTACCGACGTGCGCTTCGTGGACGGCGCCCAGCTGCTGTCCGGCGCCCCGGTCGACCTGGGCGCGCCGGAGACCACCCTGGTGGTGCGCACCACCCTGGGCCAGCTGCCGGCCACCGCGAGCGCGCTGGTGTCCAACGGCCGCAAGCCGGAGTCGGCGCTGAGCGCCACCCTGTCCGGCACCACCACCCGTCAGCGCACCTTCACCTCCACGCTGTCCACCATCGCGGCCGACCTCAAGGCCGCCCGGGTGCTGCCCTCGCCGGTGTCCGCCCCGGTGGACCCGGCGACCTCGGTGATAGCCGTGGTGGGCGAGCAGGTCGCCCACCGGGCCTCGCACTCGTGGTTCGAGACCAAGCCGCTGTTCGGCTGGAACGTCCTCGTGCCGCGCACCAAGGAGCAGGCCCACGGCCTGTCCGAGCAGCTGCGTTCGTACGGCGCCGTGCCGCAGGAGGTGCCGACCATCGCGGTCGAGCCGCCGCGCACCCCGCAGCAGATGGAGCGGGCCATCAAGGGCCTGGTCACCGGCCGGTACGAGTGGATCGCCTTCACCTCGGTGAACGCGGTGCGCGCCGTTCGGGAGAAGTTCGAGGAGTACGGCCTGGACGCCCGGGCGTTCGCCGGGATCAAGGTCGCGGCGGTCGGCGAGACCACCGCGCAGGCCCTGGTGGACTTCGGCGTGAAGCCGGACCTGGTGCCCTCCGGCGAGCAGTCCGCGGCCGGGCTGCTGGAGGACTGGCCGCCGTACGACCCGGTCTTCGACCCGATCGACCGGGTGCTGCTGCCGCGCGCCGACATCGCCACCGAGACCCTGGTGGCCGGTCTGGTCGAGCTCGGCTGGGAGGTCGACGACGTGACGGCGTACCGGACGGTGCGCGCCTCGCCGCCGCCGGCGGAGACCCGCGAGGCGATCAAGGGCGGCGGTTTCGACGCGGTGCTGTTCACCTCGTCCTCGACCGTCCGCAACCTGGTCGGCATCGCCGGCAAGCCGCACAACGTCACGGTCATCGCCTGCATCGGCCCGGCCACCGCCAAGACCGCCGAGGAACACGGCCTGCGGGTCGACGTGATGGCCCCGGCGCCGTCGGCGGCCGCGCTGGCCCAGGCGCTGGCAGACTTCGGAGCCAAGCGCCGCGACACCGCGACGGCCGCGGGCGAGCCGGTCTACCGGCCCAGCGAGCGCCGTCCGGGATCCCGCCGCAAGGCCCGCTGAGGGCGCCAACCACACTGCTGGGGGCGGCGGTTCGCCGCCTCCAGCGCTGCACAACCGTTCGGAGAGAGAAGCCGTGTCCGCTGAATTCCCGTACGTTCGCCCCCGTCGTCTGCGGCAGAGCCCGGCGATGCGCCGGCTGGTCGCCGAGACCCGGCTGCACCCGGCAGAGCTGATCCTGCCCGCCTTCGTCAGCGAGGGCATCGCCGAGCCGAGGCCGATCACCTCGATGCCGGGTGTGCTCCAGCACACCCGGGACAGCCTGCGGAAGGCCGCGGTGGAGGCCGCCGAGGCGGGCGTGGGCGGCATCATGCTGTTCGGTCTGCCCGAGGTGAAGGACGCCGTCGGCTCCGAGGGCACCAATCCGGACGGGATCCTGCAGCAGGCCATCCGCGACGTGGTCGCGGAGGTCGGCGACCAGCTGGTGGTCATGTCGGACCTCTGCCTGGACGAGTTCACCGACCACGGCCACTGCGGCGTGCTGGCCGAGGACGGCAGCGTCGACAACGACGCGACCCTGGCGCGCTACGCCGAGATGGCCGTGGTCCAGGCGGAGGCCGGCGTCCACATGGTCGGCCCTTCGGGGATGATGGACGGTCAGATCGCCGTGATCCGGCGGGCGTTGGACGAGGCCGGGCGCCAGGACGTCAGTGTCCTCGCCTACACCGCCAAGTACGCCTCCGCGCTGTACGGCCCGTTCCGCGAGGCCGTGAACTCCTCGCTCAGGGGCGACCGCAAGACCTACCAGCAGGACCCGGCGAACGCCCGCGAGGCGCTGCGCGAGCTGGAGCTGGACCTCGCCGAGGGCGCGGACCTGGTGATGGTCAAGCCGGCCATGCTGTACCTGGACGTCCTGCGGCAGGTCGCCGACGCCTCGCCGGTGCCGGTGGCCGCGTACCAGATCTCCGGCGAGTACTCGATGGTGGAGGCCGCCGCCGCCAACGGCTGGATCGAGCGCGAGCGCACCATCCTGGAGACCCTCACCTCGATCCGCCGGGCCGGTGCCGAGCAGATCCTCACCTACTGGGCGGTCGAGGCCGCCCGGATGCTCAAGCAGCGGTAGGAACGGCAGGGCAAGGGACACCACGGAAGGCCGGGCCCCGCGCGGGGCCCGGCCGTCCGGGTCCCGCTTTCTTACAGCCGGTGATGTG